>JALZKQ010000068.1 GCA_030859165.1 Actinomycetota bacterium | reverse complement strand
GGCGGGGTCCGCCGCGAGGCTGCGCGACCTCGTCGGCGAGCACGAGGCCGGTGGTCGCGCGCTGGCCGCGCTGCGCGCCGAGCTGTGCGCGGCCCAGACGTCGGCCGAGCAGATCGACATCCGCCTGGTCGCGACCCCCGATCGCCGCAGAGCGCTCGAACGCCTCCTCACGCAGACGGAGCGGACCGCCTGCCAGCAGGATCGCTGGGCGGCCGAGCTGACCAGGTCGCGCGACGTCCGCGACGCCGCGATCGCGCTGACGTCGGCGCGACAGGTTCAGCAGCGCGTCGTGGAGCTGGGCAATCAGGCACACGCCGAGCTCAACCGGCGTACCGCCCGGGTCAACGACGTCGTACGCGCCCGGCTCGAGGGGGCGGCAGCCTGGTTGGCCGGTCGACTGGTCCAGAACGAGGACTGCCCGGTCTGTGGATCGCTGGACCATCCGCGTCCGCACCCGCAGATCGACAGCTACCCCAGTGATGCCGACGAGCAGGAGGCACGACACCGGGAGGAGATCGCCCGGGCCGCCGCAGCGGCCGTCGAGGCCACGGTCACCGAGGCCCGCGAGGCCGTGGCCCGTCTGCGGGCCACCAGTGACGGGCTCTCGCCGGACGACGCCCGCCTCGCGTTCGAGCGGGTCGAGTCGGAGCTGGGCTCCGCAACCGACGCGACCGAGGAGGTGGCACGCCTGCGTACCGAGATCGTCGAGCTCGACGAGGCCCTCACCCGGGACCGTCAGCAGCAGCAGGTCGCTGCCGCCCTGGTCAGCGAGCTCGGCGAACGCCTGCGCGGGCTCGAGCAGGCGCATGCCGGCCGCGAGTCGCAGCTGGTCCGCGAGCTCGGTCCGAGCCTGGACCTGCAACCGCACCTGGACCGGGTGGCCCACGTCGATGGTTCTGCCCGGGAGCTGTTGCGCAGCCTGCGCGACCTCGAGGCGGCGACGAGCGAGCACACGTCGGCGCTGTCGGGGGCGCGTCAGGCTGCGGTTGCCGCGGGCTTCGCCGGCCTGGAGACCGCTCGCGCGTCGATGCTTGCCGAGGTCGAGCGCTCGGACCTGCGCGAGCACCTGTTGCGACGCCACGACGACCGTCTCCGCGTCGAGGACGTGCTGACCGACCCCGAGGTCGCTGCCAGCCTCGAGCGACCGGAGCCACCGGTCGAGGAGCTTACCGCCCGGTTGGCCGAGGAGACGGCGGCGAGCTCGGTCACCGCTCGGGTTGCGTCGGTCCTGCGCGCACGCCGCCAGGAGGTGGGCAGGTTGACGGGCGAGGCGCAGGCAGCGCGGGCAGCGTGGCTCCCCCGCCGGCAGAGCGCCGCGGTGGCCGACGCGATGGCCTCCCTGGTGGAGGGCAAGGCCGCCGACAACCGCCTCCAGGTGTCGCTGTCGGCCTTCGTTCTCGCCTCCCGGTTGCGCCAGGTGGTCGACGCTGCCAACGAGCGGTTCGTCCCGATGAGCTCGGGGCGCTACTTTCTGGAGCACACCATGGACAAGGCACCCGGTGACCGCAGGAGCGCCAGCGGCGGACTCGGTCTGCTGGTGCGCGACCAGTGGACCGGGCAGACGCGCGACCCCCGCACGCTGTCCGGCGGCGAGACGTTCTGGGCCTCGCTCTCGCTGGCCCTCGGTCTGTCCGACGTCGTCACCCACGAGACGGGCGGGGTCGAGCTGCACACCCTCTTCGTCGACGAGGGGTTCGGATCGCTGGACGCAGACAGCCTCGACGACGTGATGGACGTCCTGGACTGCCTGCGCAGCGGCGGTCGGACGGTCGGCGTGGTGTCGCACGTGGAGACCATGCGTGAGCGCATCGCCACCCAGGTACGTGTCACCAAGGCTCGGGTCGGATCCGCCGTGGCGCAGGCCTGAGCCGAGACGCCCTAGGATCATTGACCCGCGACAAATCACCGTGCGCCACCCATCCGAGCGGGAGCCTGCAGCGAACTGACCTACGAGGGGACACACGCGATGGCCCGGCACGTCAGGAGAAGGCAGGTGGTCGAGCCGATCCCACTCCGTCCCTCCGACGCCCCAGGCCAGGCGCCGCCCTCGCTCGACGAGCTGCTGGAGTCCACGGCACGTGGCGACGAACAAGCCTTCGGCAGGCTCTACGACCAGCTGTCCTCTGCCGTCCACGGTCTCGGCCGCAGGGTGATCCGTGACCCGGCCCGTGCCGAGGAGATCACCCAGGAGGTCTTCCTCCAGCTGTGGCAGACCGCGCACCGCTTCGACAGCAGTCGGGGCTCCGCCCGTACCTGGGTGATGACCCTCACCCACCGTCGGGCCGTTGACGTGGTCCGCCGCGACCAGTCGAGCAGTGACCGCGAGGACCGCTACGACTGGACCGGTGGCCCGGACGTGGACGTCGTCGCCGAGGCGGTGACCGCCCGATTCGAGCACGAGCAGGTACGCCGCTGCATCGGCTCGTTGACCGACTTGCAGCGCGAAGCCGTGACGCTTGCCTACTACGGGGGTTACACCTACGCCGAAGTGGCCTCCCTGCTCGATGCCAACCTGGCGACCATCAAGACCCGGATGCGGGACGGACTGATCCGCCTGCGCGACTGTATGGGGGTGACCCGATGAGCGACGACCTGCACACACTGGTCGGTGCCTACGCACTCGACGCCTTGGCCCCCTCGGAGGAGGTGCGGTTCGAGGATCACCTCGCGACCTGCTCCGCCTGCCGCCAGGAGCTCGACGAGCTGCTCGCGACGGCCGCCCGGCTCGGTGAGGCGGTGGCCGTGGCCCCGTCTCCGGAGGTACGCCGCCGCCTGATGGAGGCGGTGCGACGCACCCCGCAGGAGCGTCCGCTGGTCGCCAGCATCCGCCCGGGAGGATGGCGCCGACAGGCACCTCTCCTGCTGGCAGCGGCAGCGGTCCTTGCCGTCGTCGCCAGCCTCGGCGCCTTCTTCGTCGAGCGCGAACGCCTCGAGGACTTCCAGGCGTCACAGTCCACGCTGTCCTCGGTGCTCACCGCTCCGGACGCCCAGGACACCACCACCCGGGTCGACGGCGGACGGGTGCGTGTCGTGTCCTCGCCGGCACTGGACCAGGCCGTCGTGCTGATGGCCGACATGCCGTCGCCGGGCGAGAACAAGGCCTACGAGCTGTGGAGCGTGGGCGACGACGGTCCGGTGTCCGAGGGTGTGATCTCCACCTCCGATCTCGGGTCCGCGGGCCTGCACCTCATCGACACGCTCGACGCCGCGAGCTCCCTGGCGATGACCGTGGAGCCGGAGGGTGGCTCGCCCACCGGGAAGCCGACGAGCGATCCGGTCGTCAGCGTCGACCTGACCGGCACCTGAGAGAACGGACGACGCCCTCCCGTAGGGTTTCGTCACATGGCCCACGACGTTGACGAGGAGTTCCTGGCGCTGCCACTGCGGCGCCTCGCGGATGCAAGCCTGCAGCGGGCGCGCGACTTCGGCGTCGAGCACGCCGACTTCCGCCTCGAGCGCCTGCGCAGCCAGGACGTACGGTTGCGCGACGGTGTGCTCGAAGGCGCCCACGACGGTGAGTCCGTCGGCTTCGCCGTCCGTGTCATCGTTGACGGGACCTGGGGGTTCGCGTCCTGCGTCGAGCTGAGCACCGAGGCCGCGGTCCGTACCACCGAGGAGGCCGTCCGGGTCTCCCAGGTATCGGCGGCGATCAGCAGCGAGCGCATCGAGATGGCCCCTGAGCCCGTGCACGCCGACGTCGTGTGGGTCTCCGCCTACGACATCGACCCGCTGTCGGTGCCGGTCGCGGCCAAGGTCGAGCTACTCGGTGGGTGGAGCCGGCAACTCATGGCCGCCGACTCCGTTGCCCATGTCTCGGCCACGGTCTCGCAGGTGCTGGAGAACAAGTTCTACACCGATCTGGCCGGCACCAGCACGACCCAGCAGCGGGTCCGGCTGCACCCGCAGCTCGAGGCGTACGGCGCCGACGAATCTAGCGGGCGTTTCGACTCCATGCGCACGATCGCGCCGCCGGTCGGCCGTGGCTGGGAGTACCTCGTCGACGGCTACGACTGGGACGCCGAGCTGGACGAGCTGCCGTCGCTGCTTGCCGAGAAGCTCACCGCGAAGTCCGTGGACGCCGGCGTCCTCGACCTGGTGATCGACCCGTCCAACCTGTGGCTCACCATCCACGAGTCCATCGGTCACGCCACCGAGCTGGACCGGGCCCTGGGCTACGAGGCGAACTACGCCGGCACCTCGTTCGCGACCTACGACAAGCTCGGCTCGCTACGTTACGGCTCCGACGTCATGCAGGTCACCGGCGACCGCACGGTCGAGCACGGACTGTCCACGATCGGCTACGACGACGAGGGCGTGGCGACGCAGAGCTGGGACATCGTGCGCGACGGCACGCTCGTCGGCTACCAGCTCGACCGTCGGATGGCGGCCATGAAGGGCCTCGACCGCTCCAACGGCTGTGCCTTCGCCGACTCACCCGGCCACATCCCGATCCAGCGGATGGCCAACGTGTCGCTGGCTGCGGACCCTGCCGGGCCGAGCACCCAGGACCTGATCGGCCGCGTCCAAGACGGGCTGTACGTCGTCGGGGACCGCTCCTGGTCGATCGACATGCAGCGGTTCAACTTCCAGTTCACCGGCCAGCGGTTCTTCCGGATCGAGAACGGTCGGCTCGCCGGCCAGGTCCGCGACGTCGCCTACCAGGCCACCACGACCGACTTCTGGGGCTCGATGGAGGCTGTAGGCGGGCCAGGGACCTATGTCCTCGGCGGCGCCTTCAACTGCGGCAAGGCGCAGCCCGGCCAGGTGGCTCCGGTGAGTCATGGCTGTCCGTCGGCGCTGTTTCGGGGCGTGCACGTCCTCAACACCCAGGCGGAGGCAGGTCGATGAGTCACACGTTCCCGCACCAGCTGGTCGAGCAGGGCCTCGAGTCCTCCACCGCCGACGGCTGTGTCGTGCTTCTCGACGCGTCCACCAGCGCCAACCTGCGCTGGGCCAACAACACCCTCACCACCAATGGGCTGATGCACGGCTCGAAGGTCACCGTGGTCTCGACAGTGGACGGTGGACAGGGCATGGCGTCGGCAGCTGTCTCGAGCAGCGCGTCGAGCCTGGACGACGTGCGCACGCTCGTGCAGGCAGCCGACGCGGCTGCCCGGTCCGCGGGTCCCGCGGACGACGCCGCCGAGCTGCTCGGCGGTGTCGTGGACGCCGACTTCACCGAGGACGCCGAGCCCACCTCGATCTCGGTCTTCAGCGAGCTCGCGCCCGCTCTCGGCGAGGCCTTCGGGCGTGCCAGGGGCGCCGACCAGCTCCTCTATGGGTACGTCGAGCACACGGTGTCCACGACGTACCTCGCAACGTCGTCGGGGCTGCGCCGCCGCCATGTCCAGCCGACCGGACACATCGGGATCACCGGAAAGTCCGCCGACCTCGCCAGCTCGGCCTGGGTGGGGCAGTCCACGCGCGACTTCTCCGACGTCGACGCCACCTGTCTTGACGCCGAGCTGGTCCGCCGGCTGGGCTGGGCGCAACGCACGGTCGCACTGCCTGCAGAACGCTACGACACGATCCTGCCGCCGACGGCCGTAGCGGACCTGCTCATCTATGCGTACTGGACCGCCGCGGCGCGCGACGCTTTCGAGGGGCGGACGGTCTACAGCAGGCCAGGTGGCGGTACCCGTGTCGGAGAGCAGCTCTCCCGACACCCGGTGCAGGTGTGGTCCGACCCTGGATACGCCGGGCTGGAGTGCGCGCCGTTCGTCACCGCCGCGGCGTCCTCCAGCCAGAGCAGCGTCTTCGACAACGGCCTGCCGCTGGAGCGCACCCACTGGATCAGCGACGGCCGGCTCAGCGCCCTGGGCCAGACCCGTCGTTCGGCGGGGCTGACAGACCTTGCGGTGACGCCGTTCGTGGACAACCTGGTGATGGACGTCGACGGGGCCACCGGGTCCGTCGAGGACCTCGTCGCCGGTACGGAGCGCGGCCTGCTGCTGACCTGTCTGTGGTACATCCGCGAGGTGGACCCGCAAACCCTGCTGCTGACCGGCCTCACCCGCGACGGTGTCTACCTCGTCGAGGACGGCGAGGTGACGGGGGCCGTCAACAACTTTCGTTTCAACGAGAGCCCCGTCGACCTGCTGGACCGGTTCAGTGGTGCCGGTGCCACCGTGCCGTCGTTCTCGCGAGAGTGGGGCGACTACTTCCCGCGGACGGCAACCCCGGCACTGCGGATCCCGGACTTCAACATGAGCAGCGTCAGCCAGGCGCAGTAGTCCGGACGCCGGGCCGGTTGCAGGACCTCAGACCAGCAGGGCCACGATCGCCACGACACCCACCAGTACGACGAACACCCGAAAGACGATCGGCGGCAACGCACGCCCGATCCGGGCCCCGATCAGGCCGCCCAGCGTCGCGCCCAGCGCGATCAGTCCCACCACGTCCCATCGGACGTCGGCGACCACGACGAAGATGACGCCGGCGACCAGGTTGACCAGCATGGCCAGCACGTTCTTGACCGCGTTCAGCCGCTGCAGGCCGTCTCCGATGCCGATGCCCATCACCGCGAGTAGCAGCACACCCTGGGCCGCACCGAAGTAGCCTCCGTACACGCCCGTGAGCAGCACCAGTACCCACACCACCAGGGATCCGTGCGGTGCCCTGGCCACCTGCACCACCGCGTCCTCGTCGCCACCGGCGGCTGCCAGGGCCTTGCCTGCGGCGCGGTCCTTCAGCCACTGGCTCACCCGTGGCTGCACGGCCACCAACACGACGCCGAGGCCGATCAGCACGGGCACCACGGCGTCGAACGCCGACGACGGCAGCCTCAGCAGCAGCACCGCGCCCAGGACACCGCCGAGCAGCGAGGCGCTGCCCAGCCGCAGCAGCCGGCTCCGCTGGCCCCTCAGCTCGCGCCGGTAGCCGACGACGCCCGCCAACGATCCCGGCACCAGGCCCACCGTGTTGGAGACGTTGGCGGTGACCGGCGGATAGCCGAGCGCCAGCAGCGTCGGGAAGGTGATCAGGGTGCCCGAGCCGACGATGACGTTGATGCTGCCGGCAGCCATCCCGGCCAGGGCGATCAAGCAGGCGTCGAGCCAACTCACCTGCCCTGTGGACTGGAGTCGTCAGGTCCTGAGGTCTGCGACCCGGACTCCGGGGCCGCGGCCGGCAGCGTGCCGGACCCACGCGACTTCGGCTCCGCCTGGCGGGCTGAGGCGATCGCCTCCTGGACCTCGCGCTGCGCCTCGCTGGGGCCCTCGTCGCGGCGGGAGACCACCGGAGCGTCGAGGTCCACCCGCTTCTTGGGGCCGCCGCTGTCTTGCGGGATGCCGGGGCTGGAGCCGAAAGCAGTCCCGAGGCCCTTGAGGGCGTCACCGATCTCGCTGGGGATGATCCACATCTTGTTGGACTCGCCCTCGGCGATCTTGGGCAGCATCTGCAGGTACTGGTACGACAGCAAGGACTGGTCAGGAGCCCCGTCGTGAATCGCCTGGAACACCGTCTGGATCGCCTGCGCCTCACCCTGGGCACGCAGGATGGAGGCCTCACGGTCGGCCTGGGCCCGCAGGATCAAGGCTTGGCGGTCGCCCTCCGCGGTCAGGATCGAGGACTGCTTCGCGCCCTCGGCGGTGAGGATCGCGCCCTGGCGTGATCCCTCGGCGGTGAGGATCGCGGCCCGCTTGTCGCGGTCGGCGCGCATCTGCTTCTCCATCGAGTCCTTGATCGACGGCGGGGGGTCGATGCCCTTGAGCTCGACCCGGTTCACGCGGATGCCCCACTTGCCGGTTGCCTCGTCGAGTACCCCGCGCAGCGCGGTGTTGATCTGGTCTCGGCTGGTCAGCGACTGCTCCAGCGTCATACCACCGATGATGTTGCGCAGCGTCGTCATGGTCAGTTGCTCGATCGCCTGGATGTAGTTGGCGATCTCGTACGTCGCGGCGACCGGGTTGCCGACCTGGAAGTAGATGACGGTGTCGATCGAGACCACCAGGTTGTCCTCGGTGATGACCGGCTGCGGCGGGAAGGACACCACCTGCTCGCGCAGGTCGATCGTGTAGCGCACCTTGTCGACGAACGGGGTGACGACGTTCAGTCCCGCCGACAGGGTCGTGCGGTACTTGCCGAAGCGCTCGACGATTCCCGCGCGGGCCTGCGGCACGATCTTGACCGTCTTCGCCAGCGTGAGCACCACCAGCACGGCGAACAGCAGCAGGAGGATGGGGAGCCCGAATTCCATGTCGTTGGTTCCTCTCGTCCGGGGTGTGCACCCCGGGTCTGGGCTGGCAGGTCCTTGCGGTGCCGTCAATCGGGGTGGACGACGGCGGTGGCGCCGTCGATCTCGAACACGCGCACCTTCGTTCCCGGCTCGATACGTTCGTGTGGGTCGTACGCCCGGGCCGTCCAGATCTCGCCGGAGAGCCGGACCGTACCAGCCATGTCGGTCACCTCGTCGACGACCACGGCCGTACCACCGATCAGCGCCGCGTGACCGGTGAGCAGCTCGGGACCCCCGTGGAAGCGGGCGACCAGGTTGGGCCGCAGCACGCCCAGCAGCCCGACGGAGACGACGATCGATACGAGGAGGCTGAGGACGAACGGCAGGCCGACCGCTGCCCCGGC
The DNA here is from genome assembly GCA_030859165.1 of Actinomycetota bacterium. Taxonomy (GTDB): domain Bacteria; phylum Actinomycetota; class Actinomycetes; order Propionibacteriales; family Nocardioidaceae; genus JACCXZ01. The sequence continues at coordinate 31,399 of JALZKQ010000068.1, read as the reverse complement.
GGCGCCGCCGAACGCACCGAGAGCCAGCATCAGGAGGACGAAGTCCATGCTGATCAGCTCCGCGGCTGCCAGCAGCACCCCCGCACCCGCCCAGCCGACCCAGGGGTTGTTCTGCATGAATTCAGCGAGCGACTCCCACATGTCGACAGCCTAGTCCGTCAGGTCCGATCGTTCGTCGAGCGCGTGGTCGGCGGCGACGTCACGTACCGGGAGGACCACGTCGCCCATCCCGAAGCGGTGCTTCCCTCCCGCAGCGGTCAATCAGATGCGACATATCGGGCATCCGGCGACCCGTACAGGAGCCAACGCGCGGGTACGAGGTGGTGGCGACCGCTAGTCCCCGGCCAGGGACCGTGCCCGTCGACGCGCAGTCCAGCGGCCCTGCCGGTGCTCCAGTGCCAGCGGCAGGCCGAAGGCTTCGGACAGGTGTGCCTCGGTGAGCGCCTGCGCCAAAGGTCCAGCGGCGACCACACGTCCGTCCCGCAGCAGCAGCGCGTGGGTGAAGGCGGACGGGATCTCTTCGACATGGTGGCTGACCATCAGCGTGGTGGGGGCGGTGGGATCCGATGCCAGCACCTCCAGCGTGCTCACCAGATCCTCGCGGCCGCCGAGGTCGAGCCCGGCAGCAGGTTCGTCGAGCAGGAGGAGCTCGGGGTCGACCATCAGGGCCCGCGCGATCTGGACCCGCTTGCGCTCACCCTCGCTCAACGTCCCAAACGTCCGGTCCGCCAGGTGGGCGACCCCGACCTCGAGCAGCAGGCGGCGAGCCCGTACGTGGTCGACGTCGTCGTACGTCTCGCGCCACCGGCCCAGCACGGCGTACGCAGCGGACATCACCAGATCAGCCACCCGCTCGCCGCGCGGCACCCGGTCGGCCAGCTCCGCACTGGTCAGTCCGATTCGGGGTCGCAGCTCGAAGACGTCGACAGCACCCACCAGCTCGCCGAGGACACCCACGAGACCCTCCGTCGGGTACAGGTGAGTGCTGATCACCGACAGCAGGGTGGTCTTGCCGGCCCCGTTCGGACCGAGGACCACCCAACGCTCGCCCTCGTGGACCTGCAGGGAGACGCCGTCCAGCAGCCGATGCGACCCACGGACCACGGACACGTCGGCCAGCTCGACGACAGTGTTCATGATCTCCCACGCAAGACGACGGACGGGTGCGGCCCCAACCTATACGCCGGATATGGTCGGGCTCGTGCACGCACTGCCCCGCTCCGGCCGCCTGGTCTGTTGGTTCAACGCCTGGACCGTCGGTGAGGCCACCCCAGACGACCTGGCCGCACTGGTCCGCGGCGACGATGCCGCCCACGACGTCGTGGGCCTGACGGACGGTCCGGAGCCACTGCTGTTGGTCGCCGGGCGGCTGCGAGTCGGCAGCGGTGGTGCCTCGCTGTCCCTTCCGGTGGCCGGTGACCCGATGGGTCTCGCCGGACCTCCGGAGCTCAACATGGCAGCGCTCGAGGCCGGTGAGGCAGCACTGTTCCCCCGGGCCGGCGTGGCGCTGGTGCCCGAGGTCGTCGGCGCCGGCGTGATCTGGCAGGCGCTGCCGTGCGCGCGCGCCGTTCCAGTGGTGAGCGTGCGCGAGGCCGAACGTGTGCTGCGCGAGGCGCTGCTGGGCTGCGCCGAACGTCTGGTGGCCCTCGACGTCGCAACGTGGCGTCCGGAGATCTCCGAGGCACTGTCCAGCCTGCGTGACGAGCAGGACGCCCCGCTCCCCCCGGCGTACTCCCGGCATGCCTCCCGCCTGGCGGTGCTGGCACTGCGCTGCCAGGCCATCGTCGACCTCGCCCGCGAGAACGGGTCGGCCGCGGTGACCGGACGCGAGGCGCTCGAGCGGACACAGGCACTCCGGGCGCTGGACGGTGCCGCGCGCCACGCGCTGGCTGCCGCCTGCTCCGAGGTCCCCCGACGGGGCCACGCGCGTGTCCGCTGACCACCGTCCCACGCTGCTCGTGACGCTCACCGGCCGAGACCGCCCTGGGGTGACCATGCGGGTGTTCGAGGCGGCCTCGCGCACTGGTGTCGACGTCCTGGACATCGAGCAGGTGGTGCTGCGCGGCACCCTCGTGCTCGGGGTGCTGCTGACGAGCCCGCGCGACGACAGGGCGCTGGTGGCCGCTCTCGAGCGCGTCGCCACCGAGCTCGAGATGGCGGTCGACGTGGTCCGCGGGACAGGTGACAACGCACGCCGCACGTCGGGGCGCTTCCACGTCACCGTGATCGGCGCACCGCTCAAGCCGGCTGCCATGGCGGCGGTCGCCGGTCGGATCGCCGACACCGGGGCCAACATCGACCGGATCGTGCGCATGGCCCGCTATCCCGTCACCGCCATCGACCTCGACGTGTCCGGGGCACCGGAGCAGATGCTGCGGTCGGCGCTCGCAGCAGAAGCGGTGGCCCGGCGCATCGACATCGCCGTCCAGCCGGCTGGCATCCTGCGGCACGCGCAGCGGCTGATCGTGATGGACGTCGACTCCACCCTCGTCCAGGGCGAGGTCATCGAGATGCTGGCCGCCCACGCCGGCTGCGAGGCCCCGGTGCGTGAGGTCACCGAGCAGGCGATGGCCGGAGACCTGGACTTCGAGGAGTCGCTACGGGCACGGGTGGCGTTGCTGCACGGGGTCCCCGCCTCGGCACTCGACGACGTCTACACGTCGCTGGTCTACACCCCCGGTGCTCGCACGATGATCAGAACCCTGTTGCGGCTGGGATACCGGTTCGCGTTGGTCTCCGGCGGGTTCAGCCAGGTCATCGAACGTATCGCCGAGAACCTCGGCATCCACTACTACGCGGCCAACGAGCTCGAGGTCGCAGACGGGCGGCTGACCGGCCGGGTCGTGGGGGACGTACTCGACCGGGCCGGCAAGGCCACCGCGCTGCGGCGCTTCGCGCAGGAGGCAGGGATCGGACTGCCCAGCACGATCGCCATCGGAGACGGGGCCAACGACCTGGACATGCTGGCGGCCGCCGGGCTCGGCATTGCGTTCAACGCCAAGCCGGTGGTCCGGGAGGCCGCCGACACGTCGGTCACCGTCCCGTACCTCGACACGATCATCTACCTGCTCGGGATCACCCGCGAGGAGGTCGAGGCCGCCGACGCCGCCGCGGGAGTCGCCACTCCCGCACCGCCCGTGGGCTGATGACCCTCAACCTCTCGGGACGTGGAACGCGCGAACCGGACACGTCTCCGGCGCGAGGTCGTGCCACGCGACGGGTACGTCGAGCACCGCGACGGCAGCGGTCGGGAACCCACGCTCCGACATCGTCTCGTAGTCGGCGCCGTCGCGGGTCGCGAGGTTGAACACCACCGTCTGCAGCGTCGGATTGTGGCCGACGACGATGGCAGTCTGCACGTCCTTGTCGAGCAGGGCCAGCATGCCGACCACCTCGTCGGCCCCGGCCTCGTACAGACCGTCGAGCATCCGGACGTCGGCGCTCACCGTGTCGGCGATCTCCGACCAGGTCATCCGGGCCCGGCTCGCCGTCGAGACCAGCGCCTCGGTGCGCCCCGACCCACCGGCGAGCTCGGCCGCAAGCCAGTGACCTGCCGCCCGGGCGTCGCGCACCCCCCGGGCAGCCAGGGGCCGACCGTGGTCGGTCGTCGCATCGGCTTCGGCCTTGGCATGACGTACGACCACGAGGGTCCTGACGGAGTTGGCCACGGTGCGTCCCTTCGCCGGTGTGTTCGGCCTCAGCATGTCAGCGCCAGTACGTTCACCGTCAGCATGTCCGACGCGGGTCGCCGGCCGCGTTGATCAGGATCCGCGGTGGCGAGGCCAGGACCGGCGTGCGGTGCGCGGTTCGTGCAGCAACTGCGGCGGGGCCGGTGCGAGGATCGCCGTGGTACCGACTCGCCCGGGCCCGAGATCGTCGACGTCTACCGGGCGGTTTCACGGCCCCTGGGCGCCTGGCAGACCTAGTGGGTGCTGACCTATCCTGAACCGGAACCTCCATCGAGGTTGAAGGCCACGATCAGGAGGCCCCCGTGCTGGCACCCACCCAGCTGCTCACGATCGGTGAGCTGGCCACGCGCGCAGGCGTGAGCACGTCAGCGCTGCGCTTCTACGACGCCCAGGGCCTCATCACCGCGTCACGCACGTCGGGGAACCAGCGCCGCTACGAGCGGGCCATGCTGCGCCGGGTCGCGTTCGTACGTTCGGCCCAGCAGGTGGGGCTCACCCTGGAGGAGATCAAGCAGGCCCTAGCAACGCTGCCCAGTGGACGCACTCCCACCCGGGCAGACTGGGATCGCCTGTCCCGCCAGTGGCGTGAACGTCTCGACCACCGGATCCGCGAGCTCGAGGCGCTGCGCGACCAGCTCACGTCATGCATCGGCTGCGGTTGCCTGTCGCTGCAGCGATGCGCGCTGTCCAACCCCGGTGACGTCGCAGCCGCCCGCGGCCCCGGCGCTGTGTACCTCCGGACCTGACGACGTCTGGCTCTGCGCAGATCCACCCTTGACGTGTGCGGCTGCCTACACCTACTCTCGCACAGTGGATTATGAACTCCACATTACGGAATTCTTATTTCCCCGAGGTCCCCATGTCATCAGCCGCCACGCCCCCGCCCGCAGGGACCCGCGCCAAGCGCGTGAAGCACCCCGTCGACGAAGATCCTGCCTCCGCAGAAGCTCGCGGTGTACGGCATGCAGCACGTCCTGGCCTTCTACGCCGGCGCGGTGATCGTCCCGATCCTGCTCGCCGGAGCGATCGGGCTCGACGACGAGCAGCTCATCCACCTGATCAACGCCGACCTCTTCACCTGCGGGATCGCGTCGATCATCCAGTCGGTGGGCTTCTGGAAGGTCGGGGTCAGGCTGCCCCTTCTTCAGGGCGTGACGTTCACCGCGGTCGCCCCCATGATCGCGATCGGCATGGCCGAGGGCGGAGGAACCGACGGGCTGGTGGCGATCTACGGCGCGGTCATCGTCGCCGGCCTCTTCACGTTCCTGATGGCTCCGTACTTCGGCAAGCTCATCCGCTTCTTCCCGCCGGCCGTGACGGGCTCGGTCATCACGATCATCGGGCTGGCGCTGCTCCCGGTCGCGGCCAACGACGCCGTCGGGTTCGACGAGCCACGAGGCACCGACCTGGCGTACGCCATGTTCACGCTGGCGATCATCGTGCTGATCCAACGGATCTTCAAGGGGTTCATGGCCACGATCGCGGTGCTCGCCGGACTGGTGATCGGCACCGGAGTGGCGTTCGCCCTGGGCGATGCCAGCTTCGACTCCGTGGGCGGCAGCGGCTGGGTGGGCGTCACGACCCCCTTCTTCTTCGGCACGCCGACCTTTTCCGTGACCGCCATCGTCGCGATGATCGTGGTCATGCTGATCACGGCGGTCGAGACCACCGGTGACGTGTTCGCGACCGGCGAGATCGTCGAGAAGCGCGTCGGGCAGGAGGACGTGTCGCGGGCGCTGCGCGCCGACGGTCTGGCCACGACGCTGGGTGGTGTCCTGAACTCCTTCCCGTACACCTGCTTCGCCGAGAACGTGGGGCTGGTGCGGCTGACCGGCGTCAAGAGCCGGTTCGTGGTGGCCGCAGCAGGGCTGTTCATGATCATCATCGGGCTCATCCCCAAGGCCGGCGCCGTGGTGGCCAGCGTGCCCCACTCGGTGCTGGGGGGCGCCGCGATCGCTATGTTCGCCACCGTGGCGGTCGTGGGGATCCAGACGCTGTCGCGGGTCGACTTCAACGACCACCGCAACGTGGTCATCGTCGCGACCAGTGTCGGCCTGGCCATGCTCGTGACGATGAAGCCCACGCTGTACACGGTCGTTCCGGGCGGCCGCTGGAGCGAGATGCTGTTCAACAGCGGGATCACCCTCGCCTGTGTCACCGCCATCGTGCTCAACCTGGTCTTCTTCCACGTGGGCAAGAGTTTCGGCCCCGCGGTGGCCGGGACACCGGGTGCCGGTGTGGTCCGGCTCGACCAGGTCAACGCCATGAACGCGGCCGAGTTCAGCGCGACGTTCTCGAACCTCGTCCAGGGCGACCCTGGCGCGGTCAACCGGGCCTTCGCGCAGCGCCCCTTCGCCGACACCCAGGACCTGCGGCTGGCCTTCCAGGAGGCCATGTTCTCGGCCACACGCGCGGACCAGCAGGCACTGCTGGACGCCTTTCCGGACCTCGGGCAGGACACACTCGACCGGGAGGAGTCGGTACGCGAGCAGGAGGTGCTCGGGCTGACGCGACTCAACGACGAGGACTTCGATTCGAGGAGTTCGTGGCAGTCAACCGCGCGTACCGGGAGACGTTCGGCTTCCCGCTCATCGTGTCGGTGCGCGACGCGACGAACCGCGACCACATCCTCGAGCTCGGGAAGGACCGGATGGCGAACTCCCCGAGCCAGGAGCGCGCGACCGCGCTCATCGAGGTCGCGAAGATCGTCAACCACCGCTTCGACGAGCTCGTCGCCGAAGCCAATCCGATCCATACGGCGCGCACCCAGCGCTTCGATCACACCTGAGTGGGCCCTGTGAGCACGCGCGCTGCCGGTACGGATGTCAGGGGCTTCAACAGCCTGCCCGACGCCGAGGTACGAAGGCTCCTCGCCTCCTGCCTGGACGTCCCCCGATGGGTCGAGGAGGTGACGGCGGGTCGACCGTACGTCGGCCGAGACGATCTGCTGGGGCAGGCCCGGCAGAGCGCCGCAGGTCTGACGCCGGCCGAGGTCGAGTCCGCCCTCGCCCGCCACCCCCGGATCGGCGAGCCGGCCGGGGCGGGCCACGACGCCGACTTCTCGCGTCGCGAGCAGTCCGGAGTCGGGGTGGAGGCGGCCTCCGTCGCCGAGGCGCTGCGGATCGGCAACGCGCGGTACGAAGCCCGCTTCGACCGGATCTTCCTCGTCCGTGCCGCGGGGAGATCCGCACCCGAGATCCTGGCCGAGCTCGAGCGGCGGCTCCGCAACTCCGCTGGGGACGAGATGGTGGACGTGGTCACGGCGCTGGGTGAGATAGCCGTGCTGCGCCTCGACCACCTGATCGACGCGTCGAGCCAGGAGACCCCGTGAGCACCGTGAGCACCCATGTCCTCGACACGTCGCGTGGCTGCCCTGCGGACGGCATCGCGGTCCGGCTCACGCGGGTCGGTGACCCTGCAACGAGCCTCGCCGACGGGGTCACCGACCGCGACGGCCGGGTCGCCGAGCTCGGCCCGGAGGCACTCCCGCCGGGCACCTACGGGCTGACCTTCGCGACCGCGGAGTACTTCGACCGGATTGGGACGTCTGCGTTCTACCCCGAGGTCTCGATCCAGTTCCTGGTGACCGACCCGGGCGAGCACTATCACGTGCCCGTCCTGCTCAGTCCGTTCGCCTATTCGACCTATCGAGGAAGTTAGCCATGAGCATCGTGCTGGGACGCAATCAGTACGGAAAGGCCGAGAACCGCGTCGTGCGCATCTACCGCGACAGCGACCGGCACGAGATCCGTGACATCAACGTGTCCACGGCCCTGCGCGGCGACTTCTCCGACGCGCACCTCGTCGGCGACCAGGCCCGCGTCCTGCCCACGGACACGCAGAAGCAGACCGTCTACGCCTACGCCAAGGACGTCGGCGTGGGCGAGATCGAGGACTTCGCACTCGCGCTGGGCCGGCACTTCGTCAATGACACCGAGCCCGTCGAGGGCGCCAGGATCGAGATCGAGGAGTACGCCTGGGAGCGCATCGGCGTCGACGGCGTGGAGCACGATCACAGCTGGGTCCGCAAGGGCCAGGAGACCCGCACCACCGTGCTGACGATCGACGGGAAGGGCGGAGCCGAGACCGTGGTCTCCGGTCTGAAGGACCTGACGATGCTCAAGTCGACCGGGTCGGAGTTCCACGGCTTCCTCGAGGACGCGTACACCACCCTGGTCCCGACCCACGACCGCATCATGGCCACGTCCCTCGTGGCGCGTTGGCGCTACGTCGGCACCGACGTAACGTGGGCCGACACCTACGCCCGCATCCGGGCGCTCCTGCTCGCCCGGTTCGCGACGGTGCACAGCCTGGCGCTGCAGCAGACCCTGTACGAGATGGGGAAGGCCGTACTCGAGGCCTTCCCGGAGGTGGCGGAGATCAAGTTCTCCGCGCCCAACAAGCACCACTACCTGTACGACCTGTCGCCGTTCGGGTTGCAGAACCCGCACGAGGTCTTCACCGTCGGCGACCGGCCCTACGGGCTGATCGAGGCGACCGTCCTTCGAGACGACGCCCCTCCCCCCGGACGCGCCTGGGACACGGTTCCCGGCTTCTGCTGACCCCCACGCAAGGAGCACCCCGATGGAATTCCTCCAGCCGAGCAGCATGGCTGACGCCGTGGCGGCCAAGGCCGAGCACCCCGGCGCCGTACCGATCGCCGGCGGCACCGACGTGATGGTCGAGCTCAACTTCGACAAGCACCGCCCCGAGGTCCTCATCGACCTGACGAGGGTCGAGGAGCTGGCGCAGTGGAGCGCCGACGACGGCCGGATACGTCTGGGTGCCGGTGTCAGCTACGCCCGGGTCATCGACGAGCTCGGCGACCGGCTTCCCGGACTTGCCATGGCGGCACGGACCGTGGGATCCCCGCAGATCCGCAACCGCGGCACTGTCGGTGGCAACCTCGGCGCCGCGTCCCCCGCGGGCGACTGTCACCCGGCGCTGCTCGCGGCCGACGCCGAGATCGAGCTGCAGTCGACCCAGGGCACCAGAGTCATCCGGGTCGACGACTTCTACCTGGGGGTCAAGCGCAACGCGGCACGACCCGACGAGCTCATCTCCGCCATCTACATCAGGCCGCCCACGGGGCCGCAGCAGTTCTGCAAGATCGGCACCCGCAACGCGATGGTGATCTCGGTCGCCGCCTTCGGGTTCGCACTCCACCCCGATCGCTGCGTCGTGCGTACGGGCATCGGGTCCGTCGCGCCCACGCCGCGCCGGGCACGTGATGCCGAGGACTTCCTCGGCGCCAGTCTCGAGGAGTCCGGACTCTGGGAGTCCCGCGACCCGCTCCCCGACTCACTCGTGCGCGAGTTCGGCGAGCGGGTGAGGTCCGCGGGATCACCCATCGACGACGTCCGGGGCACGGCGGCCTACCGCCTGCACTCGCTGGCCGTGATGGCGCGGCGCGCGCTCGCCTGGGCCTGGGACGACTACACCGCCACGAAGGGGAGCTGACCCGATGCGCATCACCACGAACGTCAACGGACAGGACCGCGTGATCGACGACGTCTGGGAGGGCGAGAGCCTCCTGTACGTGCTGCGGGAGCGGATGGGCCTGCCCGGCTCCAAGAACGCCTGCGAGCAGGGCGAGTGCGGCTCGTGCACGGTGTACCTCGACGGCGTGTCGGCCTGCGCCTGCCTGGTCGCCGGCGGGCAGGTCGAAGGACGCGAGGTGGTCACGGTCGAGGGACTCGCCACGGAGGACGGGCTGCACCCGGTGCAGCAGGCGTTCCTCGACGCCGGGGCGGTGCAGTGCGGGTTCTGCACGCCGGGCCTGCTGGTCCAGACCCACGACCTGCTGGAGCGCACCGAGCACCCGAGCGACCCCGAGATCCGAGAGGCGCTGGCCGGCAACCTGTGCCGGTGCACGGGCTACGAGAAGATCATGGACGCCGTGCGGCTGGCCGCCGAGCGCACCGCCGGTGGTGCCCGGTGACCACGGTCGTCCTCGACGGTTGCCACGTGGCGACCGTCGACGCTGCAGCAGCCGAGTACGCGTCGGGGCACGTCGTGGTCGAGGGCACGCGCGTCGCCGCGGTCGGGGCCGGTCCCGCGCCCCGCGACATCGAGGGCGCCAGGTACGTGGACGCGACCGGCTGCCTGGCCACCCCCGGCCTGGTCAACACCCACCACCACCTCTACCAGTGGGTGACCCGCGGCTTCGCGGTGGACGGCAGCCTGTTCGAGTGGCTGACCGCGCTGTACCCGATCTGGGGACAGCTGGACGAGGACATCGTCCGCACCGCGGCCACCGGGGGCCTGGGGTGGCTGGCCAGGACCGGGTGCACGACCACCACCGACCACCACTACGTCTTCCCGCACGACGGCGGCGACCTGCTCGGCGCCGAGATCGACGCGGCCCGCGCCATCGGGCTGCGGTTCCACCCGACCCGTGGCTCGATGGATCTGGGGCAGAGCAGCGGCGGTCTGCCGCCCGACCACGTCGTCGAGGACGTCGACTCGATCCTCGCGGCGACCGAGTTGGCCATCGACACCCACCACGACGCGTCGTACGACTCGATGCTGCGGATCGGGGTGGCACCGTGCTCACCCTTCTCGGTCACGGGCGACCTGTTGAGGCAGGCGGCCGAGCTGGCCAGGGCCAAGGACGTCCGGCTGCACACCCACCTCTGCGAGACGCTCGACGAGGAGGACTACTGCCGCGAGCACTTCAACAGCACGCCGGTCGAGTACATGGAGAGCCTCGGCTGGCTCGGACCGGACGTGTGGTTCGCCCACGCAGTGCACCTCGACGACGCGTCGATCGCCTCGATGGCGGCCACAGGCACCGGCGCAGCGCACTGCCCGTCGTCCAACGCGCGGCTGGGGGCGGGCATCGCGCGGGTTCGTGACCTGCGCGACGCCGGGGTGACCGTCGGGCTCGGGGTCGACGGCGCCGCGTCCAACGAGGCGTGCGCCCTGCTCGAGGAGGTGCGTCATGCGGTGCTCTTCGCGCGAGCCCGAGGGGGGCCGCGGGAGCTGAGCGTCCGCGACGCCCTCGAGATGGCGACCATGGGCGGGGCGACGGTGCTGGGTCGGCAGGCCGAGATCGGGTCGATCGAGGTCGGCAAGCTCGCCGACATCGCCGTCTGGCGGTTGGACACCCTGGCCCACATCGACATCGCCGACCCGGTGGCGGCCCTGGTCCTCGGTGCGCCACCTGCGCTGGAGCTGCTGCTGGTCAACGGTCGGCCCGTCGTGGAGCGGGACCGGCTGGTCAATGTCGACGAGGACACCGTCGCGACCGAGGTCCTCACCGCACGTACGACACTTCTCGCGAAGGCTGGAGCGAACTGATGAGCACACCCACGCAGGCGAACCCGCGCACTCCGGTCGGCGCACCCGGCCGGCTGGCGAACGACGCCACCGGTGGCATCGGCACCAACCCGATGCGGCCGGACGGCACCTTGAAGGTCACCGGTGAGTTCGCGTACAGCAGCGACCTGTGGCTGGAGGACATGCTGTGGGGGGTCACCGTCCGCAGCCCGCACCCGTTCGCACGGATCCGGGGGATCAACATCGCCGACGCGCTGGCGACGGCAGGGGTGTCTGCGGTGCTGACCGCCGACGACGTCCCGGGCAAGAACGTGTTCGGCCTCGAGCTGTCCGACCAGCCGGTGCTGGCGGCTGACGTGGTGCGCTACCAGGGTGAGGCGATCGCCCTGGTCGCCGCGAACCACCCCGAGATCGCCCGTCAGGCGGCACGCAAGATCAGGGTCGACTACGAGGTCTGGGAGCCGGTGACGGACGCGCGCGAGGCGCTCGGCCACCCGAACTGGAACCGGCTGCACGACAGTGCCGCCGAGGATGTCGAGCTCAGCCGGTCGGCGGCGCCGATCCATCCCAAGGGCAACCTCGTGCGTCACCTCAAGATCAGGAAGGGTGACCCGCAGGCCGCGGCCGACGTCGTGGTCGAGGGCGAGTACTCGGTCGGCATGCAGGACCAGGCGTTCCTCGGCCCCGAGTCGGGGCTCGCCATCCCGGATGGTCACGGCGGCGTCGACCTGCACGTCGCCACGCAGTGGCTGCACGTCGACCAACGCCAGATCTGTACCGCGCTGGGGTTGCCGCCGCAACAGGTGCGGTTGACGCTCGGCGGAGTGGGCGGTGCCTTCGGCGGTCGAGAGGACCTGTCGATGCACGTGCACGGGTGCATGCTGGCGCTGCACACAGGCAAGCCGATCAAGATGGTCTACAACCGCGAGGAGTCGTTCTTCGGCCACGTGCACCGCCACCCCGCCGAGATGCGCTACGAGCACGGGGCCACCAGGGACGGCAAGTTGGTCTTCGTCAACTGCGACCTGTACTTCGACGGCGGCGCGTACGCCTCGAGCACCCCGGCAGTGGTCGGAAACGGCGGCACCATGGGCATCGGCCCGTACGTCGTCCCCAACGTCCGGGTGGACGCGTACGGCGCCTACACCAACAACCCACCCTGCGGAGCGATGCGCGGGTTCGGGTCGGTACAGACGGCGTTCGCGTACGAGGCGCAGATGGACCGGGTGGCTGCTGAGCTCGGCATGGACCCGGTCGAGTTCCGGGTGCTCAACGCGATGGAGGAGGGCTCGGTCACGCCGCACGGTCAGGTCATCGACAGCGCCGCGCCGGTCGTGGAGCTGCTGCGGCGGCTGCAGGACCTGCCGCTACCGCCCGGGCGCGAGGATGCCCTCGACCTGCGGTCGCTGCCCGGTGGCGTGGCCAACTCCACTCACGGCGAAGGCGTCCGACGTGGCGTCGGCTACGCCGTGAGCTACAAGAACGTGGCCTTCTCCGAGGGCTTCGACGACTACTCGACGGCCCGGGTACGGATCGAGGCGGTCAACGACAGCCCGGTGGTGGTCGTTCACACCGCGGCTGCCGAGGTGGGCCAGGGCCTGGTCACGATCGAGCAGCAGATCTGCCGGTCGGAGCTCGGTGTCGGCAACGTCATCGTCCACCCGAAGAACACGGACGTCGGATCGGGCGGTTCGACGTCGGCCTCACGCCAGACCTACATGACCGGCGGTGCGGTGAAGCTGGCCTGCGAGGCGGTTCGGGACCGGGTCCTCACGCTCGCTGGGACCAGGACCGATCAGCCGCTGCACGACGTCTGGCTGGTCGAGGGCAACCTCGTGTCAGCCGACGGACGCGTGCTGATGTCCATCGTGGACGCCATCGGCGACGAGGTGGTCGAGGAGACGCGTGAGCACCATCACCGACCGACGCAGGAGATCGACGCCGAGACCGGACAGGGCTTCGCGCACGTGCAGTACTCGTTCTCCGCGCACCGGGCGGTCGTCGACGTCGACGTCGAGCTCGGCCTGCTGAAGGTCGTCGAGCTGGCATGCTGCCAGGATGTCGGCAAGGCCCTCAACCCCGACGCCGTCGTCGGCCAGATCCACGGCGGCAGCGTGCAGGGCATGGGCCTGGCGATCATGGAGGAGATCGTCACCAAGGACGGCAAGATCCGGAACCCGTCGTTCACGGACTACCTGATCCCCACCATCCTGGACACTCCCACGATGCCCGTCGACATGCTCGAGTACGCCGACCCGCACGCTCCGTACGGACTGCGCGGTGTCGGCGAGGCGCCGACGATCTCGTCGGGGCCGGCCGTCGCAGCGGCGATCCGGCAGGCGACGGGGCTGTCCCTGACACGAGTGCCGGTGAGACCAGAACACATCACCGGAACATGACCGGGTCAGGAGCCGGACGGGAATCCGTGGCGCAGAGCGGCTGCCGTCTGTTGCATGACCGGGGCTATCACCGAGATCTGGCTGACCGTGACCCGGCTGCTCGGGCCGGACACCGACAGGGCCGTCTTGAACGGCAGCCCGGCGACGGGCACGGCGACACAGCGGACACCCAGCTCCTGTTCGCCGTCGTCGGTGACGTAGCCCACCTCACGCACTGCCTCCAGCGCGCTCAGCAACGCCGGGACCGTGGTGATCGTGTGCTCGGTGGGCGCCGGCATCCCGGTGCGTTCCATGATCGCGACGACCTCGTCGTCGGGCAGCATGGAGAGGATCGCCTTGCCCACCCCGGTGCTGTGCAGCATCACCGTCCGTCCGACCTCGGTGAACATCCGCATGGACTGGGGAGACGGCACCTGGGCGACGTACACCGCGGAGTCGCCGTCGAGCATCGCCATGTTGGCCGTCTCCCCGTACTCCTCGACCAAGGTGCGGAGCCTGGGAACGGCCCAGTCCCCCAGCATCCGGCTCGCGAACTCGCCGAGGCGGATCATCCGCGGGCCGATCGCGTACCGGCGAGAGAGCTGCTGGCGGACGTAGCCCTGGCTGACCATGGACCGCATCAGCCGGTGGATCGTCGGCATCGGGAGGCCGGAACGGTCCCGGAGCTCCGACAGGGTCATCGAGCCGCCGCCGTCGGCCAGGTGCTCCAACAGGCTGAATGCGCGATCGACGGATTGAACCCGCTCGGTAGACATGGGACTCCGCTCAGTGGACTGATCATTCCGTCAAACGAAAAGGCAGTGCCCACACTAAGGGACCGGAGCCTGCAGACACCACCTGCCCCGCCCATCACGAGCCCACCGTCGCGCCCATGACGCCGAGACCGAACGAGTGATCACATGTCGACACCTGCGTTGACCGAGCGTGACCTGGCTGCCGTGGACGCCCTGTTGGCTGACGACGACCGGCTGCGACTAGCCCGCTATCCGGGCGACCCGGTGACGCGCCAGCCCGTCCACACGGTCTACGTGCCGGCAGATCGGGTGCATGCCGGGCTGGTGGAGGAATGGTCGGACGCCGCCCGCGCCGCGCTGGCTCAGCACGCCCCCACAGCCGACGCGCTTGCTGCCGCGACCGGGCTCGACCCCGCGGCCGTCGCGGAGGTCTGGCCCGGGCTGACCCGCAAGCTGGCGAGGGAGCCGATCGAGGACCTGCGGGTCGACCTCGAGGACGGGTACGGTGCCCGCGCCGACTCCGAGGAGGACCGCGACGCGATCGCGTCGGGCCGGGCCATGTCCGACGCAGCCGCCACCGGAGGATTGCCCCCGTACTGCGGGGTCCGGTTCAAGTCACTCCAAGCAGCGACCCGGCGACGGGGCATCCGCTCGCTGGACCTCGTCCTCGGCAGCGTGCTCTCGGCCGTCGAGCTTCCCGACGGGTGGGTGCAGACGCTGCCGAAGGTCACCTCGAGCGTGCAGGTGAGCGCCATGGTCGAGCTGTGCGGGCGGTTGGAGCACGTGTACGGGCTGCCCGATCGGCGGCTTCGCTTCGAGATCCAGGTCGAGACCTCCCAGGCCATCCTCGGCCCCGACGGCGAGGCAGGCGCGGCGGCCATGGTGCAGGCGGCCGACGGGCGGTGCACCGGCCTGCACTTCGGTACCTACGACTACACCGCGGCGCTCGACATCGCAGGTGGGTACCAGGCGATGGACCACCCGGCGGCAGACCACGCCAAGGCGGTGATGCAGGTCGCGGCGGCCGGGACGAGAGCGCGCGTGTCGGACGGATCGACGAACGTGCTGCCGGTCGGTGACACCTCGCGTGTCCACGGGGCCTGGCAGCTGCATGCCCGCCTCGTGCGGCGCTCCCTGGAGCGCGGCTTCTACCAGGGCTGGGATCTGCATCCGGCGCAGCTGCCGACCCGCTTCCTGAGCACGTACCTGTTCTTCCGGCGCGACCACGAGGCGCTCGCGACGCGCCTGCGCAGGTACCTGCAGGGTGCAGACAGCGGGGTGCTCGACGAGCCGGCGACCGCGCAGGCGCTGGCTGCCTTCTTGATGCGAGGCGTGCACTGCGGAGCTGTCGACGGCAGCGAGGTGACCCAGTGGGTGGGAGCCGATCTGCAGCGGCTCACCGCGCTGGCACAACGACATGTCGGGTGACCGGCCTCGTCGTCACCGCGGCCGGTTGACGACTGGATGCCGGATGCGTAATATTCCATCCCACAGAAATACATTTCCGCTGGACGGAATCACAGATGCCTCATGAGCCACCACCTGCCGTACGCCGCCAACTGCTCCCTGCTCTTTTGCGAGGCCCCGCTGCCGCAGCGCCCCGCCGCTGCGCGGGCAAAGGGGTTCGACGCTGTCGAGTTCTGGTGGCCATGGCCGGCGCAGCCCGTCCCCGACGACCGAGACGTCGATGCCTTCATCGCCTCGACCCAGGACGCCGGGGTGCGACTGATCGGGCTCAACTTCTTCGCCGGGGACCTGGGCGGAACGGACTGTGGCGTGCTGTCGGTGCCCGCGCGGTCGCGCGAGTTCCACGACAACATCGACGTCGCGGTCGCGATCGGCAGGACGCTCGGCGTCGGCGCGTTCAACGCGCTCTACGGCAACCGAATCGAGGGTGTCGATCCGGGCGAGCGGGACCAGATCGGCACCGCCAACCTGGTCGCGGCCGCGCACGCGGCCGCGGAGATCGGCGCCACGGTGCTGGTCGAGCCGGTCAGCGGTCCCAAGCCCTACCCGCTGCGCACAGCCGCCGACGTTGTCACAGTCCTCGATCGCGTCCGGGCTGCCGGAGCAGCCAACCTCGGGCTGCTCTGCGACCTGTTCCACCTCGCCACCAACGGTGAGGACGTCCCCGCTGTCATCACGGCGTACGCCGAGCGGGTCACCCATGTGCAGATCGCAGACTCCCCCGGGCGCGGCGAGCCGGGCAGCGGTCGGCTCGACCTGGACGCGTACCTGAGCCAGCTCGAGCCCGATCTGGCGGCAAGCATGGCGGCCGCCGAGCCGCTGCTCACCAGCATGGGAGAGCGAATCGCCCGGGAGTGGCTCTCGTGAACCTCGATCTGGTGATTCGCGGGGGCCGGGTCCACGGCGGCGACGGCTTCGCCCCCCGCAGCGTCGCGGTGTCTGAGGGGGTCGTCGTGTCCATCGCTGCGATCGACGCCCCGCTGGAGGCTGATCGCCACGTCTACCTGGCCGAGGACGAGGTACTCGTGCCGGGCATCGTCGACACGCACGTGCACGTCAATGAGCCCGGCCGCACCGAGTGGGAGGGGTTCGCCACCGCCACGCGCGCCGCAGCAGCGGGCGGGGTGACCACGATCCTCGACATGCCGCTCAACTCCATCCCGCCGACGACCGATGTCGCCGCACTCCGAAGCAAGCAGCAGGCGGCGACCGGGCAGTGTCACGTCGACGTCGGCTTCTGGGGTGGGGCGGTACCGGCGAGTCTCGGCCGGCTGCGAACGCTGCGCGACGCCGGGGTGTTCGGCTTCAAGTGCTTTCTGCTCGACTCGGGTGCTCCGGAGTTCCCGCCCCTGCTCGGGGACCAGCTCGAGGCGGCGATGCGCGAGATCGCCGAGGTCGACGGGCTGCTGATCGTGCACGCCGAGGACGGATCCACCATCGAGGCCGCCCCGCCTGCGTACGGGCGCAGTTATCAGGTGTTCCTGCGGTCCCGGCCGCGGGAGTCGGAGAACACCGCCATCCAGCACGTGATCGACGCGGCCCGCCGCACCCACTGCCGGGTGCACATCGTGCACCTGTCCAGTGCCGGGGCCGTGGCTGCGCTCAGTGCCGCCCGCGAGGAGGGAATCCGCATCACCGTCGAGACGTGCCCGCACTACCTCACTGTCTGCGCAGAGCAGATCGGCGACGGCCAGACGCAGTTCAAGTGCTGTCCGCCCATCCGCGACGACAGCAACCGCGACGGTCTCTGGCAGGCGCTGGCCGATGGGGTCATCGACGTCATCGTGTCCGACCACTCGCCGTGCACGCCGGAGCTCAAGCTGTTCACCACGGGCGACTTCGGCGCGGCCTGGGGCGGGGTTTCGTCGTTGCAGCTGGGCCTGTCCCTCGTGTGGACCGAGGCGGACCGCCGCGGACACGACCTCAACGACGTGATCCGCTGGATGTCGACGAACACCGCCGAGCTGGTCGGTGCGCTCGGCAAGGGTCGGATCGCAGTCGGCCACGATGCCGACCTCGTGGTCCTCGCGCCCGACCAGAGCTTCGTCGTCGATCCAGCGGCGCTGCACCACCGCCACCCGGTCAGCCCGTACGCCGGCCGAACGCTGTCGGGTGTCGTGCGGCGAACCTATCTCCGGGGGATCCCCGTCACCGGCACGGCGCCGCACGGCGCATTCCTCGCACCCGAAGGATGCTGACATGCCCCACTTCACCGACCTCACGGACCTCGCGTCGCGGACCCTCGCCGGCAGCGTGGTCAGCGCCAACGACGAGCTCTTCGCTGAGCGCGAGAACCTGATCCGCGCCGAGGCTCCCACGCACGCCGTTGATGAGTTCGGTCACAAGGGCAAGGTGTATGACGGCTGGGAGACCCGCCGGCGCCGCGAGGCGGGTCACGACTGGGCGATCGTGCGGCTCGGCGCGGCGGGTGTCGTACACGGTGTGGTGGTCGACACGGCGTACTTCACCGGCAACTACCCACCTGAGATCTCTGTCGAGGCGACCTCCGTCGAGGGATACCCGAGTGCCGAGGAGCTGTCGGCGACCAGCTGGGAGAGCCTCGTGGACAAGTCTGCGGCACTGGGGAACACGGCCAACGAGTACCCAGTCGACAACCCGGGCCGGTGGACCCACGTCCGGTTGTCGATCCACCCCGACGGAGGTGTCGCGCGGTTCCGCGTGCACGGCGTCGTGGTGCCCGACCCTCGCTTCCTGCGTGGCACCGTCGACCTGGCGGCGCTCGAGAACGGTGGACGCCTCGTCGAGACGTCGGACGCGTTCTACTCCTCGCCGCGCAACCTCATCCTTCCCGGGCGGGCACGGAGCATGGCGGACGGGTGGGAGAACGCGCGACGTCGTGGCGGCGGCAACGACTACGCGGTGTTCGCGCTCGCAGTCAGAGGACACCTGCGTGACATCGAGGTCGACACGTCCTACTTCGTCGGCAACGCGCCGGGCTGGGTCGCGGTCCGCGCCGCCGAACAGACAGCGGGACCGATCGAGGACGAGAGCGCCTGGTGGGATGCCGTCCCACGTACCCGGGTGCAGCCCGACACGCGGCACCGCTTCCTGGTGGACCAGCCGACGCCTGCCACGCACATCCGGCTGGACGTCTATCCGGACGGCGGGCTGGCCCGGCTGCGGTGCAACGGGGAAATCGAGGATGACGCCTGGGCTGAGCTCCACCAGCGCTGGTGGGACTCGCTGCCGGACAGTCACCGAAAGACCGTTGACTCCAACCACCCCGCATGAACCGGCGTGGCGCGGTCACCCGTCGGACCGGCCATCAACGCCTTGCGCCGAAGCTCCTCCGGCACGTCCACGGTCGCGCCCTGCGGCCCGGCTTTCGCTCGGGTGGTCCTCGAGCTGCTCGACACCACCGACCGGGCACCCGCCGCGAACAGCTCGGTCATCTCGGCCGGCATCTCAGGACGACACGTCTCAGGCGCCCATGGCGTGGTAGCCGCCGTCGACGTGCACGATCTCACCGGTGGTGGCCGGGAAGAAGTCGCTAAGCAGGGCGACGACCGAACGCGCCGTCGGCAGGTTGTCGGCGTTGTCCCAGCCGAGTGGGGACCGCTCGCTCCACATCGACTCGAGGTCCTCGAAGCCGGGGATGGCCCTGGCCGCGAGCGTGCGCAGCGGACCGGCCGACACCAGGTTCACCCGGACGCCGTGCTCGCCGAGGTCGCGCGCGAGGTAGCGCGCGCAGGACTCCAGGGCAGCTTTGGCGACACCCATCCAGTCGTAGGCCGGCCAGGCGACCGACCCGTCGAACGTCAGCCCCACGACGCTCGACCCGGGCGACATCATCGGCAGCGCGGCGACCGACAGCGACGTCAGCGAGTACGCCGACACCTGCAGCGCCTGCGCGACGTCCTCCCACGGTCCGGTCAGGAACTTGCCGCCCAGCAGCGTGTCCGGGTTGCCGTAGGCGATGGAGTGCACGACCCCGTCCAGGCCGTCGAGGTGCTCGCCCACCCGTTCGCCGAGGGTCTCGAGGTGCTCGGGGTCGGTCACGTCGAGCTCGATGACCGCAGGCACCTCCGGCAACCGCTTGGCGATCCGCCGCGTGATCGACAGCGCCCGTCCGAAGTTGGAGATGACCACCGACGCGCCCTGCTCCTGGGCGACCCGGGCCACCGAGAAACCGATGGACGTGTCCATCGTGACGCCGGCGACCAGGATGCGCTTGCCTTCGAGGATTCCCACGGCAGATGCCCTTCGGATCAGTGTCGGTGCAAGGTTGGTGAGGGTTGTGTGCTCAGTGCCCCATGCCGAGGCCACCGTCGACCGGAATCACGGCACCGGTGACGTAGCCGGCGTCGGTCGAGGCGAGGAAGCGCACGACCGCGGCGACCTCCTCGACGCTGGCGTACCGCTGCAGCGGGATGGCGGCCAGGTACTCGGCCTTCGTCTGCTCCGGCAGGGACGCGGTCATCTCGGTCTGCACGAAGCCGGGGGCGACGACGTTGGCGGTGATCCCACGGCTTCCGAGCTCGCGCGCGATCGAGCGTGCCATGCCCACCAGGCCGGCCTTGGAGGACGCGTAGTTCACCTGCCCGGCGCTGCCGAGCAGGCCGACGACCGAGGAGATGAACACGATGCGCCCGCGCTTGAGCCGCAGCATCCCCTTCGCCGCCCGGCGGGCGACCCGGAAGGAACCGGTGAGGTTGGTGGCGATGACGTCGTCCCAGTCGTCCTCGCCCATGCGCAGCAGCAGGGAGTCGCGGGTGATCCCCGCGTTGGCGACCAGCACCTCGACCGGCCCCTGGTGCTCGGCGACCTCGTCGAAGGCGCGGTCCACGTCGGCGGCGTCGGTGACGTCGCAGCGCACCCCGAAGAGCCCCTCGGGCGGCGCACCCGTGCGGTACGTCACCGCGACCTGGTCACCGGCGTCGAGAAAGGCGCGGGCGATCGCGAGTCCGATCCCCCGGTTGCCTCCGGTCACGAGCACGGACCTGCCGGGCGTGTCACTCATCATCGGCGCAGGCTATCGGCCGCGACCGGTCCGCGTCGCGTGAGGCCCTTGGGGTCCCCCGTGCTGGACCTATCGGCACAGGGGACCCCCTCGCTCACTCGTCGTCCTCGAGACGGAACCCGACCTTCATGCTCACCTGGTAGTGACCGACCGGACCGGCCGTGCCCGCGAGGTCGTCGGCGATGTGTCCGCGGATCTGCGTCACCTCGAACCAGTCGAGGTGACGCAGGGTCTGCCCGGCCCGCCGGACGCCGTTCTCGATGGCGTGGTCGATGCCCTCGGGCGAGGTCCCGACGATCTCGGTGACGCGGTACGTGCGGCTCGACATGGTGGTGGACCTCTCGCTCGGGAACCCGGTGTGCGCTCCGACACTACGGCTCGCCGCTGCGCAGGTGGCGGCGTACCGTGGGGGTATGGAACGCGTGGAGCGCGCAGAGCACGGCTCGGTCCAGATCACCGATGCGCGGACGTCGCGCAGCGAGGACGTGAAGCGGCGCCAGATGAACTACATCGGGTCGATGCTGTTGCGTACGCTGTGCTTCGTCGGGGCCGTCGTCGCGGACGGCTGGCTGCGCTGGATCCTGGTCGCCGGCGCGATCTTCCTGCCCTACATCGCCGTCGTGCTGGCCAACGCTGCCACCCGCCGGCGCCCCGAGGAGATGACGCCGTACGTCCCCGAGCCCTTCGGGGCGCTGCCGGGCGGGGACCGCAGAGCCCTGTGAGCGAGAGCGCCGCCGCCGAGCGGGCCACCTGCTCGGCGCGGGGGTGCACCAACGGCGCCGTCGTCGACCTGCGCTGGAACAACCCCAAGATCCACACACCGGAGCGCCGCAAGAGCTGGGTCGCCTGCGGCGCGCACGACGAGCACCTCTCGCGCTTCCTCGATGCGCGGGGGTTCCTGCGTGAGAAGGAGCCGCTGTCCTGAGGTCGGCTCAGCCGCCGATGCTGGACATCGGGCGGGTCGGCTGCAGGAAGCCCGGGTCGTTGATGCCGTGACCGGGCAGCTTGCCCCACATCGCCGTCTGCCACGCGGCCGCGATGGTCGCGTCGTCGGCGCCCCCCTCGCGCAGCAGCGAGCGTAGGTCGGACTCCTGACGGGCGAACAGGCAGTTGCGGACCTGTCCGTCGGCGGTGAGGCGGGTCCGGTCGCAGTCGCCGCAGAACGGTCGCGTCACCGACGCGATCACGCCGACGGTGGCGGGTCCGCCGTTGACGAGGAACTCCTCGGCGGGAGCCGACCCGCGAGGCCGTGGTGCCTCGGTCAGGTCGAACTCACCGGCGAGGCTCGCGAAGATCTCCGCAGCGGTCACCATCGCCTCGCGGTGCCATCCGTGCTGCGCGTCCAGCGGCATCTGCTCGATGAAGCGCAGCTGGTACCCGTGCTCGAGGCACCAGCGCAACAGCTCTGGCGCCTCGGCGTCGTTGACGCCCCGCAACAGCACCGCGTTGATCTTGACCGGCGTCATGCCCGCCTCGTGTGCGGCGGCAACTCCGTCGACGACGTCCTGCAGCCGCGTGCGCCGGGTGATGGCCTCGAAGGAGTCCGCGCGCACGGTGTCCAGGCTGATGTTGACCCGGTCCATCCCGGCCCGGGCCAGGGCCGGTGCCGAACGCAGGAGACCGAGGCCGTTGGACGTCATCGCGATCCGGGGACGCGGGCTCAGCGCGGCCGTGCGGGTGACGATGTCGACCAGGCCCCGGCGCAGCAACGGCTCGCCGCCGGTGAAGCGGATCTGGCGCACACCCAGCCGTCGCACGGCGATGCTGAGGAGGCGCACGACCTCGTCGTCGGTCAGCGTCTCCTCGCTCGCCATCCAGTCCAGGCCCTCGGCGGGCATGCAGTACTGGCAGCGCAGGTTGCAGCGGTCGGTGAGCGAGACCCGCAGGTCGGTGGCCACCCGCCCGTGCTGATCCGCCAGGAGTCCGGGAGCTACAGAAGGCATACCTGGAAGTGTAGGTGGCGGTACGGTCGCGGCCACGCCACCGGCTACCGTCGGGTGGTGTACCGGTTCCTGCTCACCCCCCGCTGGCTGGGTCTCGCGGTGGCGGCTGCCGTCCTGGCCGGGGCTGGTGTGCAGCTCGGCAGCTGGCAGTTCGACCGGCGGGCCGAGCGGCTGGCCGACAATGCGCGCATCGAGGCGAACCTGGCCACGCGGCCGGTCCCGCTCGGCTCGCTGGACCTCGAGGGCAGCGAACGGATCGGCGACGAGCTCGAGTGGCGTTCGGTGACGGTGGCCGGCAGGTACGACGAGCAGGGCCAGCTGATCGTGCGCAACCAGAGCCGGGACGCGGGGCCGGGGGTGACGGTCCTCACGCCGCTGCGTGCCGCGGACGGCGGCTCCGTCCTCGTCGAGCGCGGCTGGCTGAGCACCGCCGGGGGCACCTCCGCGATTCCGGACACCGGTTCCCCGCCGGCCGGTCCGGTGCGGGTCACCGGGTGGCTGCGCGCCGACAGCGCGGCCGGGGACAGCGCCACGGTGCCCGTGGACGGCACGGTGCGGGCCGTGGCCAGCGAGCAGGTCGCGCAGTGGCTGGGCTACCCGCTGCTGCCCGGCCACGTCGCGCTCACGCAGCAGGACCCCGACCAGGACGGCGCCCTGAGCGGACCCGAGCGGCCCGATCTCGGGGAGGGACCGCACTTCTTCTACGGGCTGCAGTGGTGGTTCTTCGGCCTGCTGGCACCGGTCGGCTACGCGTGGTTCGCCTATGCCGAGGCGCATCCGCGCCACCGGCCCCGTACTCCGGGCTTGGCGAACAGTTCATCGGACGCTCAGGCCGGTGTCGACTGACCGACGGCACGCCGGGGTGTGATGGACGTGGAGGTGGACCGATGTCACGCACCGCACGCGCCATGCTCAGGCGCGG
Organism: Actinomycetota bacterium; assembly: GCA_030859165.1. GTDB lineage: Bacteria > Actinomycetota > Actinomycetes > Propionibacteriales > Nocardioidaceae > JACCXZ01. The sequence continues at coordinate 7,983 of JALZKQ010000068.1, read as the reverse complement.
ATCCCGGCGCGCCCTTCCACTGCTGTCCGGGATGGCTGTCGCCGGCTTCGGCGGCGGCTGGTGGTACGCCGGTCGGGAGCAGGGCTCTCAGCGGGCAGCTGCGGCGTCGGCCCCGGTCGCGAACTGGGTTCGGTAGAGCCCGGCGTACAGCCCCCCGCGCTCCAGCAGCGTCTCGTGGTCACCGCGTTCGACGATGCGGCCGCGGTCCAGCACCAGGATGATGTCGGCGTTGCGGACCGTGGACAACCGGTGCGCGATCACCAGCGACGTCCGGCCGGCCAGCGCTGTGTCCAGGGCTGCGTGCACCGCGGACTCCGATGCGGAGTCCAGGTGCGCGGTGGCCTCGTCGAGAACCACGATCCGGGGCCCCTTGAGCAGCAGGCGGGCGATCGCCAGCCGCTGCCGCTCTCCCCCGGACAGCCGGTGCCCCCGGTCGCCGACGACGGTGTCCAGACCCTCCGGCAGCGAGTCGACGAGGTCGAGCACCTGGGCGCTGGCCAACGCGTCCCTGATCTCGGCGTCGCTGGCGTCGGGCCGCGCGTAGCGCAGGTTGGCGCCGATGCTGTCGTGGAACATTTGCGCGTCCTGCGTCACGAACCCCACCAGGCCCCGCACCGAGTCCTGGGTGAGCGAGCGTACGTCGTGGCCACCGATCCGCACGGCACCCGCACTGACGTCGTACAGACGTGCCACGAGGTTGGTGATCGTGGTCTTGCCCGCGCCCGACGGTCCGACCAGCGCGACCATCTGTCCCGGGGCCACCTCGAAGCTCACACCGTCCAGCACCGTGCCTCCGGCGCGCGACTCCCCACGAAGCACCCCCTCGAGACTGGCCAGCGACGCGTCCCCGGAGTACCTGAAGGAGACGTCGTCGAGCTCGAGGCTGGCGGGGACCTCGGGTGACAGGACCTGCGCCCCGGGCGCGTCCTGGATGGACGAGGGCAGGTCGAGCACCTCAAAGACCCGCTCGAAGCTGACCAGGGCCGTCATCACGTCGACGTGCACGTTCGACAGCCCGGTCAGCGGCCCGTACAACCGGGCGACGAGCGCAGCCAGGGCCAGCAGGGTGCCCACCGAGAGCGACCCACCGACCCCCATGACTCCGCCGATACCGTAGACCAGGGCGGTCGCGAGCGAGGCGATGAGGGTCAGGGCGGTGAAGAACACCCGGCTCGACATGGCCGCAGCGACACCGAGGTCACGGACCCGGGCAGCGCCCGCCGCGAACGCCGCGTCCTCGCGCTCGTGCCGGCCGAACAGCTTGACCAGCATGGCGCCGCCGACGTTGAACCGCTCGGTCATCGAGGAGGCGAGGTCGGCGTTGGTCTGCATCTGCTCCCGGGTGATCCCGGCGAGCTTCTGCCCTGCCCAGCGTGCCGGGATCACGAACAGCGGCAGCAGCGCGAGCGCCACCAGGGTGATCCGCCACGACAGGGCGGCCATCGTGACCACCACGACGACCAGGGTGATCACGTTGGCGACCACACCGGTGAGGATCGAGGTGAAGGCTCGCTGCGCGCCCACCACGTCGGTGTTGAGCCGAGACACCAGGGCGCCGGTCTGCGTCCGGGTGAAGAAGGCGAGCGGCAGCCGCTGCACGTGCGCGAAGACCTGGCGGCGGAGGTCGTAGATCAGACCCTCCCCGATGCGGGCGGAGTACCACCGCTGGGCAAGGGTGAGCGCGGCCTCCACGACGGCGAGCAGGGCCACCAGCAGGGCCAGCGCGACGACGACACCGCGGTCGCCGGCGAGTACCCCGTCGTCGATGATGCGCTGCAGCAGCAGGGGGGTGGCCACCACGAGCAGTGCACCCACCACGATGAGCACGAGGATCGCGGCGATCTGGCGGCGGTACGGACGACCGAAGCCGACGACGCGGCGGATGGTGCCCGGCGCCAGCTGGGCGCGCAGCACGGAGCGGTCGGCACTGTAGGACTTCATGGCCCTGGCGCGGGCGGCTCCGGAGGTCATCGCTGCGATCAACGCCGCGACGCTCGGTTATCTTCCGCGCGGCGCCGGCGGGCCGGGTCAGGCGGTGGCAGCCACAGCTGCGGGGCGCCCCCCGGGCAGCATCTCCTCCACCAGGGCAGCCGTGGTCGCCTCGGGACCACGCGGTGAGCCGTGGGCAGCGATAACGGCGTACATCTCCCGGGTCCGCTCGGCAAGCAGCGCCGGCTCGTGCTGATGGGTGAGCCGCAGCTCGTCTCGCCACAGCTGCTCGCAGTCGGGCACCACGTCCAGACCGGTGCGCAGCGCCTCGTGCGCCAGCTCCAGCTTGTCGGCTCGCTGCGCCAGCCCGGCGAGCTCGGCGGCGGTGCGCACGACCAGCACCTGCATGTCACGCACGAGCGTGGAGCGCGCCAACCAGCTGTAGCGGTGCGCCGGCAGGCCCGTCATGACCTGGCCCTCGACACACGACAGCCCCGACGCCAGGTCCGGCAGGGGGTCGGCCGTCTGCTGTGCCGCCTCGTAACGGGTCTGCAGCACGTGCCAGTCGACGCGCACCTCGCGCAGGTCCAGTCGCCAACGGCCGTGCCCGTCCGGTGCGATGCGTGGCTTGCCGGTGGCAGCGGTCCCCAGCCATCGCTGGACGTGGCCCATGGCGGCGTCGAAGACCTCGGGCGCGACGCCGCGCGGCCAAACCGCCGACGACAGGACACCGGGGTGCACGCCGGTCGGGTTCAGCGCGACGTACGCGACGACCTCGGTGCACAGGTCGCGACGCTCCTCCTCCAGCGGTCCGGGAGCCTCGACCCGGACCGGACCGAGCAGGCAGACCGACACGGGCGCGGGCGTGGCGGCCTCCAGCAGCCGCGAGTCGAAACCGGGGACGCTGGTCAGAGTCAGGTCCGACGTCGCCGTCGCCCGCTGCTCGTCGGCGGCCCCGAACAGGGCCGCCATCGTGGTGAGCAGCTCGGGCCGCAGCCGCTGGGCCGAGACGTCGAGTCCCAGTCCCGGGTTGACCAGGCGTCCCTGTGGGTCCACGTCCAAACGCCACGTCGCTGCGTGGGTCTGTCCGGCCACCAGCACTGCGACCCGCTCGTGAGGGCCGCTGGTGAGGGCAGCCAGTCGGGGCGCCTGGTCGGCGTCCGGCGCTTCGAGCACGATCACCGCGGTCGGGCGCTCGCGGCCACGGTCGAGGTCGGCGAGGAACGTGTCCACGTCGGCTGCCTGGCTCAGTCGTGCCGGCGCGATCATCGCCAACGCCTCGGCCGAGTCCGGGTCCAGTCCGACCACACTGACGCGTGCGTCCTGCGACCACGTGTTGGTGCCGAGCTCCACGGCCACGGACAGCGCGATCTCGCGCACGACCGCGTCCGGACCGGCCAGGGCCGTGACCCCCGGCATGGACCCGAGGTCGACCAGCACCAGCGAGCCCTGCACGCCGGCACCGAGCGTCACCAGTCCCGGGCACGGCGACGGCACGCTGGCGGGAGGATCGAAGCGCTCGGCGACCGCGCGCTCGACGGTCCACATGCAGCCGTCCGGGGAGGACCGCCAGCCCTCGGGCGGCGCCGCCGTCGATCCGGTCACGAAGGCGACGGAGAAGCTGTGCTCGTCGAGGTACGCAGCGCGCACCGCACCCATACGCGCGCCCGCCCGCGCCGTGGCGTACGCGGCCTGGCGTAGCGACCGGTCGAGGACGGCGGCGCCAGCGGAGTCCGCGGCGAGCCGAAGCCCCGCCTCGTCCTCGGGCTTGAGTCCCCCACCGCCGCGCGGACCGCCGCCGTTCCAGCCGCGACGGCGCTTGAGGCCAAACAGGAGTCCGGCCGCCACCAGTCCGCCGGCGACGCCGAGCGGGGCTGCGAGGTCGACACCGGAGCCCGCGGCTCCGATGGGACCGACGGGGCCGACGGCGAGCCCGCCCGGCTCGTCACTGCGCTCGGCGCCGGCCGGGCGGTCCCGGTCCTCCGGCCCGCCACGGTGCACGGCGTGGCGGACGTCTCGCTCGACGTCCGGTGGCCGGTCGGCGACGCTGATGACGCCGGGTCCCTCGGCGTCATCAGGCAGTGCCAGCACCCAGTCGGGGTAGATGAGGTCGGGATCGCGCAGCGACGAACCATCGGCCTGCACGATGCCCTTGTTGAGCCGGTAGATCTCCCGCCACCGCAGGCCGTCGCCGAGATAGCGTTCCGCGATGGTCCAGAGACAGTCGTAGTGCCGCCCGTCGGGCGGCTGCACCAGGTAGGTCTTGCCGAGCCTCGTGCGCATCGAGGCCTCGGAAACCGTCGCTGCCCGCGCCGTGCCCTTGCCGGTGTGGGCCTGCACCGGCGTGGCGCGCCCTGCACCGGCCCTGGCATCGGCCGAGGACACGACGGGACTGACGGAGGTCGGTGCTGTCCGGCTCTCGGCTGCGCCGGCGACGGGCGCGGCCAGGCTCGCGCTGCCGGCGAGCAGCATCACCGAGGCGACCAGGCGGCGGGCCAGCGTCTGGGTGCCCACCGCGGCGCCGGGGATGCGTCGGCGGCTGCCCGAACGCCGGTCCTGGACCGACGCCGCCGCCTCGAGCACGACGCAGAAACAGAAGTGTGCCCACGCCAGCCAGAGCACCAGGGACAGAACGGACATGACCCCGGACGCCGTTAGCTCCTGGGTGAACCAGTCGAGCGAGGGCGTCTGCGAGGGCCACGGTGCCCCGCCCACGTTCCACAACGCCCACGGCACGCCGAGGACGAGGGCGAGCAGGGCCAGGAGGGCCGACAGACCTCGTACTCGCTGGGCGACGCTGGTCACGACGTTGCTCTCCCGGGTCAGGGACGACAGAGTGCGTACCGATCCATGATGCCCCTTGATGGGGTCATCATGCGCCTTTGTGTCGCACCAGGTCACGCAACCGGGGGACCTGGGCCACCCGCTCGGCGGCGCACTGGGCCTCGTACGAGCTCGACGACGCCTGCTGCAGCAAGCCTTTGGTGGCGGTGACGGCAGCGTGCGGCGCCTGCACGAGCGCGGCCACCAGGTCCTCGGTGGCAGCCCGCAGCTCGCCCAGCGGCACGACCGTCGTCGCCAGACCGATCACGGCGGCCTCCTGGGCCGACACCCAGCGCGCCGTCGCACAGATCTCCAGCGCCCGGGAGTATCCGACCGACTGCACGAGGCAGTGGGTGCCGGCGAGGTCGGGAACCAGCCCGAGCGCCACCTCCCGCATGCACAGCTCGGCATCCTCGGCGAGGATCCGCAGGTCGCACCCGAGCGCGAGCTGGAAGCCCGCTCCGACTGCGTGCCCCTGCACCGACGCCACGCTGATGAAACGTGGGTCGCGCAGCCACGTGAAGCCGGCCTGGTAGCCGGCGATCACGGCCTGCGCGTCGCTGTCGGGCAGCGCGGCGACCTGCGCGAACGTCATCTCGCCGGTGATCCCGCCGGTCGCGAGCACGGCACGGTCCAGGCCACAGGAGAACGACGGGCCGTTCGCACGCAGCACGACCACCCGCACGTCCGCGCCGATGGCGGCACCGGTGGCGGCAAGGGCACGCCAGGTGCGGGGGGTCTGCGCGTTGCGTGCCTCCGGCCGGTCCAACGTGACCGTCGCGACCGGGCCGTCGAGCTCGAGGGTGAGCCCGGCGGCGGTGAGCTCGCCGGCCCGCGGGTACCCCATGGCAGGCACCGTACTGCGCGAAGGAGCAGGCCGGTGGCATCAGGCCAGTGCCACGAGCTCCTGGTACTCGGCGTTCCAGAGGTCCTCGGTGGCGTCGGGCAGGATCAGCACCCGGTCGGGCTGCAACGCCTCGACGGCGCCCTCGTCGTGCGTGACCAGCACGATGGCGCCCTGGTACGTACGGATCGCCCCGAGCACTTCCTGGCGGGAGGCCGGGTCGAGGTTGTTGGTCGGTTCGTCGAGCAGCAGGACGTTGGCGCTGGACACCACCAGCGTGGCCAGCGCCAGCCGGGTCTTCTCCCCGCCGGACAGCACGTGGGCCGGCTTGTTGGCGTCGTCCCCGGAGAACAGGAACGACCCCAGGACACGTCGCCGGCTGGCGTCGTCGAGGTCGGGAGCCGCGGTGGCCATGTTCTCGGCGACCGTGCGGGTGAGCTCGAGCGTCTCGTGCTCCTGGGCGTAGTACCCGAGCTTGAGGCCGTGCCCGGCGACGACCTCGCCGGTATCCGGGCTCTCGAGGCGTGACAGCAGCCGCAGCAGCGTGGTCTTGCCGGCGCCGTTGAGACCGAGGACGACGACCCGGGAGCCCCGGTCGATCGCGAGGTCCACGTCGGTGAAGATCTCCAGCGAGCCGTAGGACTTGGACAGTCCCTCGGCCATGAGCGGGGTCTTGCCGCAGGGGGCGGGTGCGGGGAAGCGGATCTTGGCCACCCGGTCCGACGTCCGTTCCGCCTCCAAGCCCGTGAGCAGCCGTTGGGCCCGCTTCGCCATGTTCTGCGCCGCGGTCGCCTTGGTCGCCTTGGCGCGCATCTTGTCCGCCTGCTGCATCAGCGAGGACGCCTTGCGCTCGGCGTTGCTGCGCTCGCGCCGCCGCCGGCGCTCGTCGGTCTCGCGCTGCTGGAGGTACCGGCTCCAGCCCATGTTGTACACGTCGATCTCGGCCCGGTTGGCATCGAGGTGCAGCACCCGGTTGATCGTGTCCTGCAGCAGCGCGACGTCGTGGGAGATCACCACCAGGCCGCCGGGGTGGTGGGACAGGAAGTCCCGCAGCCAGCCGATCGAGTCGGCGTCGAGGTGGTTGGTCGGCTCGTCCAGGAGCAGCGTCTGCGCTCCGGAGAACAGGATGCGCGCCAGCTCGACACGGCGACGCTGACCCCCGGACAGCGTACGCAGGGATTGTCCGAGCACCCGGTCCGGAAGCCCGAGGCTCGCTGCGATCGTGGCCGCCTCGGACTCCGCCGCATACCCGCCACCGGCGTGCAGCTCGGCGTCGGCGCGGGTGTAGCGGCGCATCCCCTTCTCGCGCACCCGCTCGTCAGCGGAGCCGAGGTCGGCCTCGGCGCGGCGCAGCGCGCTCAGCGCGTCGTCGATCCCGCGGGCGGACAGGATGCGGTCACGAGCGCTGACCTCGAGGTCACCGGTGCGTGGGTCCTGGGGCAGATAGCCCACTGCGCCGCTACGGGTGACGCTGCCGGCGGCCGGGTGGGCCTCACCTGCCAGGATCCTGGTCAACGTCGTCTTGCCGGACCCGTTGCGACCCACCAGCCCGACCCGGTCGCCCGGGCCGACCCGGAAGGTGGCCCCCGACATCAGCAGGCGCGCACCGACGCGGACCTCGAGGTCGTGGACGGTGAGCATGCAGACACTCCAGACGTACGGACAGGCAGGTCGGTCGGTGGATGGCGCTCCGGACGGCGTCGTGCCGCGACGTCGGGCGTCCGTCACCAGGGTCTCATGCCTTCGCGTTCAGCTCGATGCGTACGGAACGGGCCTTGGTCACACCGTCCTGCAGAACCCGGCGGCGCGGCTCCCCGATCTCGAGCCAGTCTGGACGCGCCCGGTCGAGCGCTCCGGACAGCCGGCAGACTTCGAGCACCTGACGGACCAGCGGGCGGTCCCCGCCGCAGACCAGGTCCCCAGTGGTGCCCGCCAACACGTCGGTGACCGCCTGGGCGGCCGCACCCACCAAGGCGTCGGCCTGGTTGGCCCGCCGCCGGGCATAGCGCTGCTGGCTCCACCCGCCGGCCTTGGTCTGGCCCTGTACGTAGCGGGTGCCGCAGCGCGAGGCGACCAGCTCGGCTGCCACCACGTTCCCGACCGCGAAGCCGCCCCGGCGGACCAGGACGAGCCCGAAGTCGGTGTACGCCACGGCCCGCGCGACCAGCGTGTCCACGTCGGTGGCCGGCGGACCGGCGGCCGGAAGCCGGAAGCTTGCCGCGGCTCCGTCGGCAGCGACCAGCGCCGTCCGTCCGTCCTGCGGTCTCCACCGCAGCGTCCCGTGCCGCCCGGCGAACCTCTCGATCCACCCGGCCAGTCGCTCGGGGGCGACCAGCACCTGCCGGTGGGCGTCCGCGCCCGCCGGCGTCACCGCGCCACGGCGTCGC
>JALZKQ010000011.1 GCA_030859165.1 Actinomycetota bacterium | reverse complement strand
AGGGTGATGGCGGTGTAGCTGCCCTTGGCGATCAGCTGCAGGATGGTGCGGCGCTCGTCGTCGGTGATGCTGGGGTCGGCGGCCGGCGGGTGCAGGACGATGGACGTGCCCGGCTGATTGGCGGGACAGACCGTGATCCAGTGCAGCCCGGCGTGTTCGACGTCGCTGCGGACCTCGAAGCCGAGGGTGTCGCGGTAGAAGGCCAGGGCGGCGTCCGGGTCGGTGTGCGGGAGGAAGGCGTGGTGAATGGTGATGTCCATGCCGGTCAGGCTAGTTGCGGCACCGTGACCCGCGCTTCTCGATTCCTGATCGGTCTGGTCACCTGTTTCGCCACGCACGACGCCATCCCCGCCGTCGCGCGCCGCCTGGCGCCGATAGGCGGTGGGCGGCACATCGACCAGCTCGGTGGATTGCATCCTGACCTTCCGACACTTTCGGGACAACTGGCTGATGCAGCTCCCAATCTGCATCGTCGTGGAGGAACGGGGTAGCCCAGTTTCACATCGTCCTCCTACCGTGTAAGAATAGTGCCCAGCCCAGGCACACAAAAGCTCCCACGGAGGTCGCGCACCGAACGAGATTCCAAGCACGCCACCAGCCCTCCCGGAAGTCGGCGCGCACCTGGGCGACGTCTATCATGTTGGGGTCTCTTGCCGCGTTGATTGCGTTATTCAATGGAACGTGGAAGCTAAAAGTGATCACAATTGTCGCGATGGACAGGACGAGGGCTGCCACCAACCACCAAACCATCGGGCGACCTCGGTTGAGTGTGATTGCCACAGCGATGAGGAATGGCACACCGAAGAACCCGAGTAAAACCGGCCAGTTGATACCGTAGGCGAAGGTGCCGAACATTCGCTCGAGCCCTTGGAATACCGCCACAAATGTGCGATCATCAGTAGTGGCCAAACCTGGCATGATGGTGTATGCGTAGGTGAGGAAGAAGCCGGCTAGAGTTCCGGAAAATATCAAAGCTACAAAAACTACTACTGTTCGAGCTCTTGACATACGGTTGTTTCCTTTCTACAACTCGCCAGCTTGCGCAGTAGAGGTACCGTTGGTCAGCACCGGCCCCCGGACCGAAAAGGCGTGGTTCTGCGGTGGAGGCCCGGCAACCAGTACCTCTTGCGCGCACGTCGAGACGCCCGCGGTCGACCAGGCTTGTTCTCGGCTGGGCGGACCGCGGCGTCCGGGATCGGGTCGTCTCATCTGCAGCGCAGTGACTGCGTGCCCGTCCTCGGCCATGCTCATCGTGATTTTCCCCCTGTGAGGCGGGGCCGTCTACGCGGTCTCCGTCGGCGTCCCCTGGTTCGAACTGACCAGCTTCGAGTAGTACGTCTGGTTCTCCTTCGTCGGCGCCGCCGCGGCAACGGTCCGCTGTCTACCTGATCGCGGGGTCGGCGCTTCTCGACTCCTGATCGGTCTGGTCACCTGTTTCGCGATGCACGGCGGCATCTCCGCCGTCGCGCGAGCTGACTGCTGCCGGTAGGTGCTCGGCGGCACACCGACCAACTCGGTGAAGCGAGTGCTGAAGGTGCCCAGCGACGAGCAGCCGACCGCGTAACAGACCTCGGTGACGCTGAGGTCCCCACGACGCAGCAGCGCCATCGCGCGCTCGATGCGGCGCGTCATCAGATAGGCGTACGGCGACTCGCCGTAGGCGAGCCGGAACTGCCGACTGAGGTGCCCGGCCGACATGTTCACGCCGCGGGCCAGCGCCTCGACGTCCAGCGGCTGCGCGTACTCCCGATCGATCCGGTCGCGAACGCGGCGCAGCCGCGCGAGGTCGCGCAGGTGCTGTGCCGCGGCGGGACTGCTGGTCACCTGCGAGATCGTGCCACGTCGCACCGGAGCCGCCTAGCGCCGCTGGCGTCCCACCCCACACCGCGTCCGCTCTGCCCCGGTCTGCTGCGCTTACGTCCTCGACCTGTTAGGCCCTGAGGTGTCCGCCACTCCCGCACTCTCGCGTTCGTCACCCACGTCGCCGGCACCGGCGGACTGCCGGCGGATGTCAGCATCGAACGCGGAGCCGACGCCTGTTGGGCGCTGGTCAACTCCCTGCTCCTGCACCTCCTGGTAGCCACCCGTCGCTGGTCTCTGCGCGAGTACGGCGAATGATCGAGGGCGTCCACGACGTACCCTTCCCGGGTGGCCGGTGTATCAGCACAAGACTAATTTCATAGTACGATCAGTCTATGACTGATAATGCCTCCACCGGCAGAACGACCCGCGGCGTCGTCCTGATCGGTGACGTCGTCGGCTCACGCCGTCACGCGGACCGCGCCGTTCTCCAACGTCGGGTCCGCGCGGTGCTGGCGTCACACGCGCAGTCACCGATGCTCACCCAGCACCTGGAGGTGACGCTGGGTGACGAGTTTCAGGCCGCGACCGCGCGCGTCAGCCACGCCGTACGGCTGTGCCTCGACCTGCGCCTCGACCTGCTGCCGGACATCGACGTCCGCTTCGGGATAGGCGTCGGTTCCCTCGCGGTGTTCGACGCGACCCGTGCCCCGATGTCGCAGGACGGGCCTGCGTGGTGGGCCGCGAGGAAGGCCATCGAGACGACGCGACGCCGGGCCGCATCCCGCAGTCGCTCGTCGCGTACCTGGATCGCGGCCGCGGATCAGGAGCCCGTCGCGGCACACCACGAGGCCGCCTTGACCCGGTCGTTCCTGATCCTGCAGGACCACCTCCTGGCCGTCATGTCGTCGCTGCAGCTCAGCGCCCTGCGAGAATCGCTGGCCGGAACGAAGCAGGCCGCGATTGCCGAGGCAGCCGGGGTCAGCCAGTCCGCTGTGTCCCAGGCGCTGTCCTCCTCGGGCGGCAAGTCCATCGTCCAGGCACTTCGCGAGCTGGACAACGAAATCAGCTGACAACTGATGGGATGGTCCGATCAGCCATGCTCTGATCGGATTCGGAGCCCGACCGGACCACTCGAGCTCGCCTCGGCGTGCGTCCGTACCGCCCCTGACAGACGATGAGACACATGAGCCCTGTCGCCCGGATCCGGCACGCAGTGGGCGCCGCCCTGTTCGAGCGGGTGGCCGGACCCGAGGGTCCGGCCAGACGCGAACGCATCCACGGCGCCGTCGGGCCACGATGGTTCGAGCCGGACAGCCCGATCCGGGCGGTGCACGGCGACGCGTCGATGTTCGTGGGCGGCGTCCGGGCCCTGCTGCTGCAGTCGCTGCACCCGGTCGCGATGGCAGCGGTCGCCCAGCACTCCGGCTACCGGGGGGACCCATGGGGGCGATTGCAGCGCACGAGCACGTTCCTCGCGACCACGACGTTCGGCGCCGCCGCCGACGCGCAACGAGCTGTCGACGTCGTGCGCGCCGTGCACGAGCGGATCCGTGGCGTCACCGAGGACGGCGTCGCATACACCGCGTCCGAGCCGCACCTGCTGACCTGGGTGCACGTCGCCGAGGTCGATTCCTTCCTCGCGGCACACCAGCGCTACGGGGCCCGCCCGCTGAGCCCCGACGCGGCCGACGAGTACGTCGCGCAGGCGGCCCATGTCGCGCGGGCGCTCGGCGCAATGGACGTACCCACGACCGTGGCCGAGCTGGGTGAGGCGCTGGCGTCCTACCGCCCGGAGCTGCGCGGCACCCCGGAGGCACGCGAGGCAGCACGGTTCATGCTCCTGCGGCCACCGCTCCCGGTCCCGGCCCGCGCCGGCTACGCGTTCATCGCGGCCGCTGCGGTGGCGATGATGCCGTGGTGGTCCAGGCGGCCGCTGCGCCTGCCGTGGCTCCCGGTCGCCGAGGCGACACTTGTCCGCGCCGCCGGGGTCGCCTCGACGTCGACCATCCGCTGGGCGATGAGCCCCGGCTAGGGACCGGCGGCCAAACCCGCCGACATCCGAGTTGGTGGCCATCCAGCCGCCTGCAGGTGGCTCTCAACTCGGATCTCGGCGCAAGGTCCTGGGACCACCGACCACGTTGACCAGGGGCTCCCCGGCGACGAACCGGGCGAGCTGCGCCGCGACGAGGCGCGTCACCCGTGGCTTCATCGCGCTCGTGGCACCCCCCACGTGGGGGCTCACCAGCACTCCGGGCGTTCTCCACAGCGGGTGCTCCGGCGGCAGCGGCTCGGGATCGGTGACGTCCACGGCCGCCATCAGCCGGCCGGAAGCACACTCCGCCACCAGCGCGCCGGTGTCGACGACGGCGCCGCGGGCCACGTTGACCAGCAGGGCGCCGTCCTTCATGCGGGCCAGGAACCCGGCGTCGACGAGACCGCGGGTGGAGTCGTCGAGCGGGACCATCAGCACCACGACGTCGGCGTGCCCGAGCAGGTCGGGTAGGTCCTGCCACTCGTGGACGCCGTCGCGGGGCCGTCGGGCCACCCGGACGATCTCGCACTCGAAACCGGTGAGGCGTCGCTCGAGCGCGGCCCCGATGCTGCCGTACCCGACGATGAGCACGCTGCGGTCGGCCAGCGCCGGACGGCGCTCGTGTCGCCACCGGCCCTGCTCCTGAGCGCGGGCGAAGTCGGGGATGCCACGCAGTGACGCGAGGACGAGCGCCACGGCCAGCTCGGCGGTGGATGCGTCGTGGACCCCCCGCGCGTTGCACAGGGTCACCCCGGGCGGCATGTGCGGCTCGACGTTGTCCACCCCGGCCGTCTGCGTCTGGACGACCCGCAGGCTGCGCATGCGCGGCAGTAGCCGGGACAGGTCGAGCCCGGTGTCGTACGTCGGCACGAAGAACTCGACCCGCGCCACCGACTCCGGAGGCTCCCCCGCCCTGAACGTCTCGATCCGCAGACCGTCGGGTACGTCGCCCAGGTCCTCGGCGCCGAACGGGAGCCAGACGAGGTGCGGGGCAGACATGTCCTCGACCATAGGGCGTGCGCCGAGCCGGCGGCTCGTGGGCCGCCGCGCTCGCGGGAGTCCGGTACCCGACACAATGCACGGGTGTCTGCATCCGACCTCTCCGCGCCCGCCCCCAGGTTGCGCTTCTTCGACGTGACGAGCTCCGACGGGACTCGGCTGCGCGCGTGGACCAACGACGCGCAGGGGCCCACGGTGCTGCTGTGCAACGGCCTCGGCACCAACCCGTACGCCTGGCCCGCCCTGACCGACCCGTCCTGCGGTGTCCGCGTGCTGTCCTGGAACCATCGGGGAATCGGTGGGTCGGCGAGGCCGGCGGACCCCAGCCACGTGCGGATCGAGGAGTTCGTCCAGGACGCGCTCGCCGTCATCGACCACGAGGGTGTCGACGCGTGCGTGGTCATGGGCTGGTCGATGGGTGTCAACATCGCCTTCGAGCTCGCCGTGGGCCACCCCGCCCGCGTGACCGGCCTGTTCGCCGTTGCCGGTGTGCCGGGCAACACCTTCGGCGCGATGCTCGAGCCACTGCCGATCCCGCGGATGCTGCGCCGACGCCTCACGGAGGGGACTGCCCGCGTCATGCACCGTGCCGGAAGCCTGCTCACGCCCGTGATATCCCGGGTGCCGTGGACCGACCTGACCGCGGGGGCGCTGCGGCACAGCGGCTTCATGCTGCCCGGCGCGCCGTCCACGGTGGTGAAGCCGGCGGTCAGTGAGTTCCTGACGACGCCGGTCGACTGGTACATGCACCTCGCACTGCACACCAGCCAGCACGAACGGGTCACCCTGTCGACGGTGCGCGTCCCGACCACCTTCGTCGCCGGTCGGTGGGACGTGCTGGCCGGCACCGGCGACCTGCGCTCGGCCGCCGACGACATCCCCGGCGCCCGCTACGTGGAGCTGCGCGGTAGCCACTTCCTGCCGATGGAGCAGCCCCGGGCCGTGCATGCGGAGCTCCTGGCACTGCTGCACCGGGTGAGCGCATGACCGGCGTGCGCGTGCCTGCCCGCGATCGGACCGGCAGCCTTGGGCAGACGAAGACACGAGGCGCAGCTGTTGCCCTGACCCTGTGCCTGCTGGCCCTCGGCGCTTGCGGCGACGAGCAGCAGGAACCCGGGCCGGTCGTGGTGTCCCCCGACGACGGGGGCACATCCACCGAGACAGGGCCGAAGAAGCCCGCGTCGCCGAGTCCCGCGTCGGACCCGATGCCAGAGGTGGAGGCCACCATCACCGAAGGGCTGACCAGCCCGTGGGGGCTGGCATTCCTGCCCGAGGGCGATGCGCTGGTCTCCGAGCGCGACACCGGCCTGATCAAGCGCATCCCCGCCGACGGCGGCGAGGCGGTCACCGTCGGCGAGGTGCCCGAGGCCGATCCGTCCTCAGAGGGCGGCCTGCTCGGGCTCGCCGTGCACCCGGAGTTCCCCGAACAGCCGTGGGTGTACGCGTACTACTCGACGCCGTCGGACAACCGGGTCGTACGCATGCGCTACGAGGACGACGCCCTCGGCCCGCAGCAGATCCTGCTCGAAGGCATCCCGGTCTCGCAGATTCACAACGGTGGCCGGCTCGGCTTCGGCCCGGACGACCTGCTCTACGTCAGCACCGGTGACGCGGCGGAGTCGGGCACCGCGCCGGACCGCGGGTCGCTGGCCGGCAAGATCCTGCGGCTGACCCCGGCGGGGGAACCGGCACCGGACAACCCGTTCGACAGTGCGATCTACAGCCTCGGACACCGCAACGTACAGGGCATCGACTGGGACGACGAGGGCAACCTGTACGCGAGTGAGTTCGGTCAGGACACGTGGGACGAGCTGAATCTCATCACCGCCGGGCAGAACTACGGCTGGCCGACCGTCGAGGGCCGATCCGACGGCTCCGGCGACTTCGTCGATCCGCTCGTGCAGTGGGGTCCCGACGAGGCGTCGCCGTCCGGGATCACCTTCACCGCGGGCTCGGTGTGGATGGCCGCGCTGGCCGGCGAACGCCTGTGGCGCATCGACGTGACCCCCGCCGGAAGCGTCCGCGGCGAGCCGACGGCGTTCTTCACCGGCGAGTACGGACGGCTGCGGACCGTCGAGGCGGCGCCGGACGGCTCCCTGTGGCTCGTCACGTCCAACACCGACGGTCGCGGCGAACCGGACGCGGGGGACGACCGGATCCTGCGCCTGACCCTGCCCTGATGCGCGAGGGGGTCCCCTACGCCGAACCTATTGGCACGGGGGTCCCCCTCGCGCATCGCGGATTGGCGTCCAGCGCCCCGGCCAGGTCAGATGCGCCCAGGTCCAGATGCGGTCAGGTCAGCCGGGACAGGATCAGCTCGCGCACCCGGCCGGCGTCGGCCTGGCCGCGCATGTCCTTCATGACCGCACCGATGATGGCTCCGGCGGCGGCGTGCTTGCCGGCGCGGATCTTGTCGGCCACGTCGGGGTTCGCCGCGATCGCGCGATCCACGGCGTCGCCGAGGGCTGTGTCGTCGGACACCACCTCGAGCCCGCGGGAGGCCACGACCTCCTGCGGGGTCCCCTGCCCGGCAAGCACGGCGTCGAACACGCCACGGGCGAGCTTGTCGTTGATCCGGCCGGCGTCGACCAGCGCCTGGATGCCGGCCACGTCCGCCGGGGTGATCGCGAGCTCGATCAACTCGACGCCGGCCTCGTTGGCCCGGCGGGCGAGCTCGGACAGCCACCACTTGCGCGCCGCCTGCGGGGAGGCACCGGCGGCCACCGTCTGCTCGACCAGCACGAGCGCACCGGCCCCGGCCATGTCGCGCATCTCGAGGTCGCTGGCGCCCCATGCCTCCTGCAGGCGGGCCCGGCGTACCCGCGGAGCCTCCGGCAACGTCGCACGCAGCTGCTCGACCCACTCCGGAGTCGCCTCGATCGGCGTGAGGTCCGGCTCGGGGAAGTAGCGGTAGTCCTCGGCGTCGGTCTTGACCCGTCCCGCGGTCGTCTGCCCGGTGTCCTCGTGGAAGTGCCGGGTCTCCTGCACGATCGTGTCGCCCGCGCCCAGCAGGCCGGCCTGGCGCGACACCTCGAAGCGGATGGCCCGCTCGACGCTTCGCAGGGAGTTGACGTTCTTGGTCTCCGTACGGGTGCCGAACGCCTGCTGCCCGACCGGGCGCAGCGAGAGGTTGACGTCGCAGCGCATGGAGCCCTGCTCCATGCGGACGTCGGAGACCCCGAGTGACAGCAACAGCTCGCGCAGGTGCGCTACGTACGCCCGGGCGACCTGCGGCACCCTCGAACCGGCTCCCTCGATCGGCTTGGTGACGATCTCGATCAGGGGGACGCCGGCACGGTTGTAGTCCAGCAGCGAGTGCACGGCTCCGTGGATGCGGCCGGTGGCCCCGCCCACATGCAGCGACTTACCGGTGTCCTCCTCCATGTGGGCCCGCTCGATCGCGACCCGGAACACGTCGCCGTCGACGTCGAGCTCGGTGAAGCCGTCGTACGCGATCGGTTCGTCGTACTGGGAGGTCTGGAAGTTCTTGGGCATGTCCGGGTAGAAGTAGTTCTTGCGCGCGAACCGGCACCACGGGGCGATCGAGCAGTCCAGCGCAAGCCCGATCCGGATCGCGGACTCGACCGCGGTGCCGTTGACCACGGGCAAGGCACCCGGCAGCCCGAGGCACACCGGGCACACCTGGGTGTTGGGTTCCGCACCGAAGCCGGTGGGACAGCCGCAGAACATCTTGGTCGCGGTGTTGAGCTCGACGTGGACCTCCAGACCCATCACCGGGTCGAAGGCCTCCAGCGCCTCGTCAAAGGGGACCAGACCGGGCAACAGCGTCATCGGACACCTCCCGTGCTCGTGGCCAGCTCCGGAGCCCGATCCAGCAGCGGCCCGCCCCACCGCTCCTCGAGGAGGCGCTCCATCACCGAGCCGACCCGGTAGAGCCGGTCGTCGGCCATCGCCGGCGCCAGGACCTGCAGGCCACAGGGCAGGCCGTCCTCGTCGGCGAGGCCGTTGGGCAGCGACAACCCCGGGACGCCGGCGAGGTTGGCGGGGATGGTCGCGATGTCGTTGAGGTACATCGCGAGCGGGTCGTCGAGCTTGGCACCGAACTCGAACGCAGTCGTCGGGGTGGTCGGCGAGACCAGCACGTCGGCCCGGCCGAACGCGGCGTCGAAGTCGCGCGCGATCAGCGTGCGCACCTTCTGCGCCGAGCCGTAGTACGCGTCGTAGTACCCGCTGGACAGGGCGTACGTGCCGAGAATGATGCGCCGCTTGACCTCCGGCCCGAAGCCGGCTTGCCGGGTCGCGGCCATGACCTGCTCGGCGCTGGGAGCGTCGACCCCCTCGGGTGCCACCCTCAGCCCGAAGCGCATCGCGTCGAACCTGGCCAGGTTGCTAGAGGCCTCGCTGGGCAGGATCAGGTAGTACGCGGCCAGCGCCTTGGTAAAGCTCGGGCAGGAGACTTCGACGATCTCGGCGCCGGCCTTGGTGAGCAGTTCCAGCGACTCCTCGAAACGAGCGCGGACGCCCGGCTGATAGCCCTCGCCGCCGAGCTCGGCGACGACGCCGACGCGCAGCCCGGATAGGTCACCGTCGAGGGCGTCCAGCAGCGGCGGCACCGGCGCGTCGATGCTGGTCGAGTCGCGTGGGTCGTGTCCGCCGACCAGCTCGTGCAGCAGTGCTGCGTCACGGACCGTGCGGGTCACCGGGCCGGCCTGGTCCAGGCTGCTCGCGAGGGCGACCAGGCCGAAGCGGGAGACGCCGCCGTACGTCGGCTTGACCCCGACAGTGCCGGTGACGGCCCCGGGCTGGCGAATCGAGCCGCCGGTGTCGGTGCCGATCGCCAGCGGCGCCTCGTACGCCGCGACCGCCGCCGCGGAGCCGCCGCCGGAGCCACCGGGGATCCGTCCGAGATCCCACGGGTTACGGGTCGGACCGTACGCGGAGTGCTCGGTCGAGCTGCCCATCGCGAACTCGTCCATGTTGGTCTTGCCGAGGATCGGTAGGCCCGCCACCCGCAGCCGCTCGACCACCGTGGCGTCGTACGGCGGCACCCAGCCCTCGAGGATCCGGGAGCCGCAGGTGGTGGGCATCCCCCTGGTCGCCAGCACGTCCTTGACCGCGATCGGCACGCCGGCCAGCGCGTGCAGCTGCTCCCCGTCGGCGCGGCGGCGGTCGACCGCTGCTGCCTGCTCGAGCGCCCCGTCGGCCTCGACGTGCAGGAACGCGTGGACGTTGCCGTCGACGGCCGCGATGCGGTCCAGGTGGGCCAGCGTCGCCTGCACCGATGTCGTGTCCCCCGCGGCGAGCCTGCCGGCGAGGACGGTGGCGCTGAGCCGGGTCAGGTCTGGGTCCTCGCCGCCCATCAGGCCTCCTCGGTCAAGATCCGCGGCACGCTGAACCGCTGCCCCTCGGCCTGCGGGGCACCGGACAGCGCCTCCTCGGGGGTGAGGCCCGGTCGTACCTCGTCGGTGCGGAACACGTTGCTCGTGGGCACCGCGTGCGACGTCGGCGCGATGTCGGCGTCGGCGACCTCACCCACGACGGCGACCGAGTCGAGGATCACCCCGAGCTGGGGCGCCAGGTGGTCCAGCTCGGCGTCGGTGAGGTCGATCCGGGCCAGGCCGGCGAGGTAGGCGACGTCGTCGCGGCTCAGCGCGCGGTCCTCGGACACGCTCATGCGCAGCGGATCCCTTCGTGGGAGACGGGTACCGCCACACTCTAGTGGCGGTGACATCATGCCCGGACCGCCGGCGTCACCGCTCGTCGAGCGCCTGCACGAGCCTGGCCGGCGCGACGGTGCGGTAGGCGTCCTCGACCAGCTCGGCGATCTCGTCCCAGTCCGGCGCCGAGCCGTCGGCGACGACCAGACGTACCCCGATCCACCCGCGGTGACCGACGTACGGCGGGCGGAAGAAGCGCTCGGGGTCCGCGGCGAGGATGCCGGCCTGCTCGCCCGGCGGCGCCGCGCACCAGAAGCCGACGTTGCCGTCGCCGTGGTGGTCATCGACCCAGGTGAGGAACGTCTTGCGCACGAAGAACGTCGGGGAGCCGTGGCTGAGCTTCTCGGTGGTCTCCGGCAGCGCCAGGCACATCGCGCGCACGCGGCCGAGCAGCGGGTCCGGATCGGTCGTGGCAGCCATGCACCGCAGGGTAGGACGCGCCGCCGACAACCCGGTGCCCTCGGTCCGCTGCGACAACGATGGCCACGTCTTCGCACTGTCGGCATGCTGTTCACGTGCTCCTCCACCTCGACACCGACCTGGGCGGCAATCCCGACGACGCCTGCGCCCTGGCCATGCTGCTCGGCTGGCCAGATCTCGACCTGGCCGCCATCACCACGACCATGGACCCGGGTGGCCGACGCGCCGGCTGCGTCGAACACGTGCTGGGGCTGGCCGGTGGCGCGGGCGTCCAGGTGGTCGCAGGTGCGGCCATGTCCTCCACCGTGCGCGAGCTCGCCGCACCCACCGACCAAGACCCCCGCTACTGGCCGGCCGACCTGGTTGCCCGTCCGTGGTCGGCAGGGGCCGCGCTGGACTGCCTGGAACGCAGCATCGGGCGAGGCGCCGTGATCACCGCGATCGGACCCCTGACCAACCTCGCGGCGCTGGAGCTGCTTCGCCCGGGTGCCCTGTCCGGCGCCGAGGTCGTGGCCATGGGCGGCTGGGTCGACCCGCCCGGACCGGGCCTGCCGGCGTGGGGTCCGGCACGGGACTTCAACATCGCGTGGGACACCCGCGCGGCCGCCACCGTGTTCGCCGCCGCCGGATCGCTCACGCTGGTCACGCTGCCGGCCACCTTGTCGGCGCACGTCCGCGGCGGGGACCTTCCCCGGCTTCGGGCGCTGGGTCCGATGGGGGCGCTGTTGGCCCGGCAGATCCAGGCGCGAGCCGAGGACACCGGCACGGCAGAACTGGCCCGAAGCCACCGGGGACTGCCGGACGACCTGCTCACCTTCCAGTTCGACCCGGTCACCTGCGCGGCGGCGGTCCGGTGGCGCGGGGTGCGATCGGAGGCGATGCGCCTGTCCACCGACCTGGAGAACGGGGTGCTCGCCTTTCGCCGCGATCCGTACGGCCGGGAGGTGCGGGTCGTCACCGACGTCGACGCAGCCGCCTTCGCGGACACGTGGTTCGCGGCGCTGGCGAGAGCGGCCCGAGCCTCCAGATGACCGGTCCGCCGCCAGGGTCGTGGCGACGAACCCCGGCGCAGCCGGGCGGACGCGATCACCGGCGCCACCAGCGGGGTCGAGACCACCGCGAGCTGGGCGTTGAGACCGCGCACCCCGAAGTAGCCGAACGCCGCGGCCTGCTTGGCGTAGCCGTGGACCTCGCGGATGGCGTCATCGACATCGCCCAACGCGACCTGGTCGCAACCGACCAGCAGCCCCGGAACCCGCTTGGCCACCGGATTCGGCGAAGCCACCATAAGATGCTCGGCGATCAGGTCATGCAGCCCGCCCGACTCGGCCAGCCGCATCACCGGCACCAGCCCCATAGCCGACACCATGTTGAGGTCATCGAAAACCGCGTTGATCCTGTGAGATGCTCGCACCTACGAGATGCCCCTGGTTTGGTCGTCGAATCGTGGTGTGGTACCTCCGACTCTCCAACCAGGCAAGGGCATTCTCGTTTTGCGCCACGCTCACGGCCCCACCCTCATCGGTGGATCGGGGCTCAGGCGCGCTGGCGTGGGCCAGCAGTCGGTGCACGTCGACACCGTGGCGTGCGAACCTCTCGATCCGGGTGGGCATGCCCGAACTCCGGCACAGTCGGCCGTCGCTTGCGGTGAACAGGGGTTTGGTTTCGATGATGTCGTTTTCGACCCGACCGGGCGCCGAGGCGATCTCATCGCGGGCCTTGCGCCACTCGCTCAGGTGCGAGGAGGACAGCCCCTCGCGGCGCAACAGAACGCCACGCTCGGCCGGGGTGGCGGCGTCGTACTCGATGAGGATGTCGAGCTTGTACTTCGCGGTGAACGACCGGCGCCTGGGCTGGTCCGAACGAGGGCTCATCGCCCCATTCTCAAGCGGGCTGGTGAGCAGATCTGCAGCGGTCAGAGTCAACGTGATCAAGCCTGTTCTCGCCCTGTGCGGGAGGGAGGAACTGCTGCCCGAGGTGTCTCACGTCAGCCTGACGCACAGGGCTCCCAGGGTGGTTCGGATGGTTGAGTGCCGCCCTGTCACTGCTCGGTATCGTGACGCCGGTGGCTGCGGTGCTGTCGCTCTCGTTCCCACTGTGGGTCGCAGTCGCGGGCCATCCTTCTCGTGCGATCCTCACCAGATGCTCTCGGCGGCGACGGCATGAGCGCGCCGGCGCAGATCGAGGTCGTCTCACCCTCAGGCGTCGGCTGCCGCTTGCGCCACCGCCCGCGCCGCGTCGGGTCCCTGCTCGAGCAGCGCGGCGAACCCGTCCTCGTCGAGCACCGGGACGCCGAGCTGCACGGCCTTGTCGTACTTGCTGCCGGGATTGTCGCCGGCGACGACAAAATCGGTCTTCTTCGACACTGACCCACTGACCTTGCCACCACGCGCCAGGATCGACTCCTTGGTCTCGTCGCGGCTGTAGCGCTCCAGCGACCCGGTGACGACGACGGTCAGGCCCTCCAGGGTGCGCGGCACCGATACGTCGCGCTCGTCGCGCATGCGCACTCCCGCGGCGGCCCAGGCGTCGACGATGCTGACATGCCAGTCCACCTCGAACCAGTCGAGGACGGCATCGGCGATGGTCGGGCCGACACCTTCGACCGCGGCCAGCTCGTCGCGATCGGCGGCACGGATCGCATCCATGCCGGCGAAGTGCTGGGCCAGCGCCCGGGCCGCGGTCGGTCCGACGTGCCGGATGGACAGTGCCACCAGCACCCGCCACAGCGGCTGCTCCTTGGCTCTGTCCAGGTTGGCGGCCAACCGGGCCCCGTTGGCACTGAGCACCCGCTCGCCAGCGCCGGCCTCGCGTTCGGCCTTCTTCGCCGCGCGGGTGAACAGCGGCACCTCCAGCAAGCGCCGCTCGTCGAGGTCGAACAGCTGACCCTCGTCGGTCAGGGCACCGCCGGCCAGCAGCGCGACGGCCGCTTCGTACCCGAGGACCTCGATATCGAAAGCACCCCTGCCGGCGACGTGGAACAGGCGCTCCCGCAGCTGGGCGGGACAGGAACGTGCGTTGGGGCAGCGGATGTCCTTGTCGCCCTCACGCTCGGGCTTGAGCTCGGTGCCGCACTCGGGGCAGTGGGTCGGCATCACGAAGGCGCGCTCGGAACCGTCGCGCAGGTCCACCACCGGACCTACGATCTCGGGGATGACGTCGCCGGCCTTGCGCAGCACGACCGTGTCGCCGATCAGGACGCCCTTGCGCTCGACCTCGTGAGCGTTGTGCAGGGTCGCCATCTCGACCGTGGACCCCGACACCCGGATCGGCTGCATCCGGCCGAAGGGAGTCACTCGTCCGGTACGCCCGACGTTGACCAAGATGTCCAACAGCTCGGTGTTGACCTCCTCGGGTGGGTACTTGAACGCGATGGCCCAGCGCGGCGCCCGCGACGTGGATCCCAGGCGCCGTTGCAGGGACACCTGGTCGACCTTGACCACGATGCCGTCGATCTCGTGCTCCACGGCGTGCCGGTGCTCACCGAAGTAGTCGATGAACTCCTGCACCGCAGCCAGGTCGGGCAGCACCTTCGCCTGCGCGCTGATCGGCAGGCCCCACGCTCCCAGGGCTTCGTACGACTCCGACTGCCGGGTCGGGGTGAACCCCTCGCGGGCGCCCAGGCCGTGGCAGACCAGGCGCAGCGGCCGCGAGGCGGTGACCTTCGGGTTCTTCTGCCGCAGCGACCCGGCGGCGGCGTTGCGCGGGTTGGAGAACGGGTCCTTGCCGGCGGCCACCAGCGAGGCGTTGAGCTCCTCGAACCCCTCGACACCGAAGAACACCTCGCCGCGCACCTCGACGTACCCGGGGACCGGGTGGTCCGCGCTGCCGGTCAACCGGTTCGGGATGCCCTCGACGGCACGCACGTTGGGGGTGATGTCCTCCCCCACCCACCCGTCTCCGCGGGTGGCACCCCGCACCAGTCTGCCCGCCTCGTAGGTGAGGTTGACGGCAAGACCGTCGATCTTGAGCTCGCACAGGAAGTCGATCCGGGT
>JALZKQ010000003.1 GCA_030859165.1 Actinomycetota bacterium | reverse complement strand
CGGCCGCCCATCGCGTAGGCGAGCATGTCGAGCAGCTCGGCCCGGCTCTGGGAGTACTTGTCCTCGAGCGGCAGCACCATCGTGTAACCCAGCGCCCGGACCTCGGCGTCGACCTGGGCGGCGACCTCCTCGGAGTAGTCGCGACCGTGGCCCATGTCGCGGCCCATGAAGACCTCACCGGACTCCTGGCCGAACTTCACGGCGCCGAGCCGCTCGCTCATGCCGTACTGCGTGACCATGGCGCGCGCGGTGGCGGTCGCCTTCTCGATGTCGTTGCTCGCGCCCGTGGTCGGGTCGTGGAAGACCAGCTCCTCGGCGGCCCGGCCCCCCATGGCGTAGGCGAGCATGTCGAGCAGCTCGGCCCGGCTCTGGGAGTACTTGTCCTCGAGCGGCAGCACCATCGTGTAGCCCAGGGCCGGCCGCGGGGCAGGATCGTGATCTTGTGCACCGGGTCGGTGTTGGGCAGCGCGTGCGCGACCAGGGCGTGCCCGGCCTCGTGGTAGGCCGTGACCTTCTTCTCCTTGTCGCGCATCAGCCGCGTCTTGCGCTGTGGACCTGCCATGACGCGGTCGATCGACTCCTCGAGCGTGGTCATGGTGATCTGCTTGCCTCCGGTGCGGGCCGTGAGCAGGGCAGCCTCGTTGACGACGTTGGCCAGGTCGGCGCCGGTGAAGCCGGGGGTGCGCCGGGCGATGACCTCGAGGTCCAGGCCGGGCGCGACGGGCTTGCCCTTGGCGTGCACCTCGAGGATCTGCCTGCGGCCCAGCATGTCGGGCCGGTCGACGGCGATCTGCCGGTCGAAGCGGCCGGGGCGCAGCAGCGCCGGGTCCAGGATGTCGGGCCGGTTGGTGGCGGCGATGAGGATGACGCCGCCCTTGACGTCGAAGCCGTCCATCTCGACGAGCATCTGGTTGAGCGTCTGCTCGCGCTCGTCGTGGCCGCCGCCCATGCCGGCGCCGCGGTGGCGGCCGACGGCGTCGATCTCGTCGATGAAGATGATCGCAGGGGCGTTGGCCTTGGCCTGCTCGAACAGGTCGCGCACACGGCTGGCGCCGACACCGACGAACATCTCGACGAAGTCCGAGCCGGAGATCGAGTAGAACGGCACGCCGGCCTCACCGGCGACCGCGCGCGCCAGCAACGTCTTGCCCGTACCGGGCTGGCCGTAGAGCAGCACGCCCTTCGGGATCTTCGCACCGACGGCGTGGAACTTGGCCGGCTCGGCCAGGAAGTCCTTGATCTCCTGCAGCTCCTCGATCGCCTCGTCCACGCCGGCGACGTCGTCGAACGTCGTCTTGGGCATGTCCTTGGTGATCAGCTTGGCCTTGGACTTGGCGAACTGCATGATCCGCCCGCCGCCGCCCTGGACCCGGTTGAACAGGTAGATCACCGCGATGAAGATCAGGCCGAACAGCAGCAGGTTGATCAGCAGGCTGCCCAGCACCGAGCTCTGCGGGACCTCGACGTTGAACTCCTCGACGTCCCCGGCGTCGTACTGGTCCTTGACCTGGTCGAGCAGGTCCTGGCTCTGACGCCCGAGCCACTTGGACCGCACCTCGGTCCCGTCGTCGAGGGTCGCGATGATCTCCTGGTCGCCCTCGACGAACGTGATCGTGTCGATCTCGTTGTCGTCGATGTGCTGGACCATCGTGGAGGTCTCGACCTCCTCGGCACCGGAGCTGCTCGAGACGTACTGCAGGATCCCGAGCACGACGAACACGCCGAGCACGATCCACAGCCACGGTCCCTTGACAATGCGCTTCACGTCCATGATGGGGGTCTTGCCCCGGCCTCCTGCCGTCACATCTGCTCCGCCCCCACCGGCGCGAGGTCAGATCCTGTCAGTCCGGGTGCACGCACGCAGACATCCGCTGGTGCACCGTTCGACGCTACACGCAACGAACGCGGGTGCCCCCGACGTTCCCTCCAGGGTACGGGGACGGGCGACCCCACCGTCGACCCCCGTCCGGACGCGGGGTCGGACACTGGCTCCCGAGGCCGCCTGCTAGGCTGTCGTGATACCCCCAGGGGTATCACCAAGGAGTGGACATGGACGTGGACACCACGCAGCTACGAGATGTGCTCGGGCGCCTGAGGCGGGTGCAAGGGCAGGTTGGCGGAGTCATCCGCATGATCGAGGAGGGCCGGGACTGCTCGGAGGTGGTCACTCAGCTCGCCGCGGCATCGCGGGCGTTGGACCGCGCCGGATTCAAGATCATCGCGACCGGGATGCGCCGGTGTGTCGTCTCCGGCGATGCCGCTACCCGGGGACTGGACGAGGCAGAGCTCGAGCGGCTGTTCCTGTCCCTCGCCTGAGGCTCACCGTCCAGCGCCAACAACCGAGGAAGGAGCAACGACATGGAGTACCAGCGCAGCATCACCGTCGACCTGCCGTACGCCGAGGCGGTCACCCGTACCCGGCAGGCCCTGTCCGAGCAGGGCTTCGGCGTCCTGACCGAGATCGACGTGCAGGGGACCCTGCGCGAGAAGCTCGGGCTGGAGATGGAGCACTACGTCATCCTCGGTGCCTGCAACCCCGATCTGGCCCACCAGGCGCTGGAGGTCGACCGCAGCGTCGGGGTGCTGCTGCCGTGCAACGTCGTGGTGAGCAGCCGCGCCGAGGGTTCGACGGTGCAGATCCTGGATCCGCAGATCATGGCCTCGGCCACCGGGCTGCCTGACCTCGAACCCATCGCCGACGAGGCGAGCCGCCGCCTGCAGGCCGTGCTGGAGGCCCTGACGGAAGGATCTCCATGATCAGCATCGAGCGAATCGAGACGTCCAGCCTCGGAGACCGCAGCTACCTGGCCGACGACGGCGAGGTCGGGGTCGTCGTGGACCCGCAGCGCGACATCGACCGCATCCTGGACCTCGCCGCCGCGCGCGGCGTACGACTGACGCACGTGGTGGAGACCCACGTGCACAACGACTACGTCACCGGTGGTCTGGAGCTCGCGCAGCGAACCGGCGCGGCGTACGTGCTGCCCGTCGGCAGCGACGCGGATTTCGAGCACCTCGCCGTCGGCGACGGCGACGTGCTCGAGGCGGGGGTCATGCGGCTGCGGGTGCTGCACACCCCCGGCCACACCCACCACCACGTCAGCTACGCCCTGGAAAGCGCCGACGGCGAGGTCCGGGGGGTGTTCACCGGAGGGTCGATGCTGTTCGGTGCCAGTGGGCGAACCGATCTGGTCGGTCCCGGCGACACCTCCGCCCTCACCCACGCCCAATACCTCTCGGTGCGGCGGTTGGCCCAGGAGCTGCCGACGAACGCCGCGGTGCTTCCCACTCACGGGTTCGGCAGCTTCTGCTCTGCCTCCCCCACTGGCAGCGAAACCTCCTCCACCATCGGCGAGCAGATCGAGGTCAACCCGGCTCTGACCATGGCCGAGCAGGAGTACGTCGACGCGCTGCTCGGCGGCCTCGACGCGTTTCCCGCGTACTACGCGCACATGGGCCCGATCAACCGCCGCGGCCCCGCGCCGGTCGACCTCACGCTGCCCGTGCCGGTCGACCCGATGGATCTGCGACGTCGGATCGAGAGCGGACAGTGGGTGGTCGACCTGCGGGAGCGGACTGCGTTCGCCGCTGGGCACCTGTCCGGCTCCCTCGCGTTCGAGCTGTCGGACAGCTTCATCAGCTACCTGGGCTGGCTCTACCGTTACGGCACCCCGCTCACCCTGGTCGGGGAGAGCTGGGAGCAGGTGGCCGACGCCCGCCGCGAGCTGGTCCGCATCGGCATCGACGACCTCGCGGGCGCCGCCGTCGGGGACATCGCGACTCTCGCGGACGGCCGGGCGCTGCGTTCCTATCCCGTCACCGACTTCGCAGGCCTCGCGGAGGCGAGGAGCCGGGGACCGGTGCAGGTCCTCGACGCACGCCGCAACGACGAGCGGGCCCGCGGCTACGTCCCTGGCTCCCAGCACATCCCGCTGCACGAGCTGTCCGGGCGGATCGAGGAGGTTCCCGACGACGAGGTGTGGGTGTACTGCGGCTCGGGCTACCGGGCCTCCATCGCCGCCTCCGTCCTGGACCGCCCAGGCCGCCGGGTGGTGCTCGTCAACGACTCCTACGAGGCCGCCAAGTCAGCAGGTCTCGAGGTTGAGCGCAGCACTGAAGCAGACGCATGAGCAGGCACACGCCTGACCGAATCGACGACGCCACCGTCGTGGACTGGATGATCGCCGGCTCCTACAGGCATCAGGTCCGTCTCGTTGCCGGAGCACTGGTCCTGGCAGCGCTGCCGCACAGGCGTGGGCCAGGCACGCCCACCACCGTCGAGGTCCTCGACGGGTTGACCGGCCGACAGCAAGCGGCGTGACCTGCAGCGGGGACGACCGGCTCGGACCGCCGCAGCGAGACATCGGGTGATCAGTGCCCTGGGCCTCGGCCTGCTGATCGGGGTGCTACTCGGGCTGCTCGGTGGCGGCGGCTCGATCCTGGCCGTGCCTGCCCTGGTCTACGGGGCGGGCGCCCCGTTGACCGCAGCGATCCCGACGTCCCTGCTCGTGGTCGGGATCTCCTCCGCAGCCGCGGTCGTACCCCGGCTGCGCCAGGGACAGGTCCAGTGGCGCATCGCGGCAGTGTTCGGGGCCGCCGGCGGCGGGGCCGCGTTCGCCGGCTCCGCGGTGAACCGCCTGGTCGACCCACGGGTCCTGCTGATCGGATTCGCCGCGCTGATGGTGGCCGCCGGCC
>JALZKQ010000078.1 GCA_030859165.1 Actinomycetota bacterium | reverse complement strand
GGTGGGCGATACTGGGTTCGAACCAGTGACCTCTTCGGTGTGAACGAAGCGCGCTACCACTGCGCCAATCGCCCGTGCGGTGAAGCGGCGGTCAGCCTAGCGCACGCCCATCGGTGTCCCCTCTCGGCTCCCTCCCATCGGCGCGAAACGTACAGGTCCGACAACCCATACCGGACCTTTGCGGAGGTGTTCCCCCAGTTTCGGGCCGTGCGGTTTACCACCGGGGTCGCGGGGCAAACTCCAAGCGCAGGCGTATCCCCATCACGCACGAGGAGAGGTCCCGGCATGTCAGAGCCGCTGCGGAGCATCGTCTGTCCGACGGTCGCCGAGATCGTGTCGACGTCCGACACGTTCCTGCCGGTCGACTGCGAACTGCGCTACGACGTATCGGACGGTTTCGCGGTGACCGCCATCTTCTCCACGATGAGCCAGACCGTGTCGTGGACCTTCGCCCGCTCGCTGTTGGACGAGGGCCGCCACCGCCCCACCGGTGAGGGCGACATCTTCGTCCGGCCCGACCTCGACGAGCACGGCCATGCCGCCGTCTCGGTGGAGCTGAGGTCGCCCGACGGGACCGCCGTGCTGCGCGCCCCCACTGCCGACGTGACCCGGTTCCTGGACATGACCAAGCACCTGGTGCCCGACGGGGGAGAGATGGCCGACGTGGACATCGACTCGGTGATCGAGCGGCTGCTCCTCGGGGCCGGCTGACACCTCAGGGATCCAGCGTCTCGGTGAGCTTCGCCGACCAGACCTCCCGCGCCCGGGCCGTCACCGGTCCGGGCGCGTCGTACGTCCAGGTCCGACCGTCCCGCTCGCAGGCGTGCACCGGCTGCACGTCGCGCGTCGTGGACACCAGGAACACCTCGCTGGCCTGCTCCAGGACCTCGACCGGTGCATCGCGTTCCAGCGCCCCGCACCACTGCAGGACCAGTTCCCGGGTGATCCCGGCCAGGCAACCGGACGCCAGCGTGGGGGTCACCAGTTCGCCGTCGAGCACGTAGAAGAGGTTCGAGCCGGTGCCCTCGCACAGGCCCCCCTGCGTGTTGGCGAAGAGCGCCTCGCTCGCCGCACGCTCCCCGGCGTAAGTCAGGGCGATCACGTTGTCCGCGTACGAGGTGGTCTTCAGGCCCGCGGTGGCGGCGCGCTCGTTGCGGGTCCACGGCACCACCGTGACCGCCGTGCTGTCGGCCGAAGGGGCCTGCGGGCCGGCCGTCACGATCAACGTCGGACCCGCGTCGCCGCGGTCGGTCCCCGCCGGTCCCGGCCCGCCGGTCTGCGTGAGACGGATCCGTCCGCGCGCGTACGACGTGCCGTCGAGCACCTGCGCCACCGCCGCGCGCAGCACGGCGTGGTCGGGTTCCGGCAGGCCCAGGCCGGCGGCCGAACGGGACATCCGGTGCAGGTGCCGGGTCAGCGCGAAGGGCACCCCGTCGAAGGAGTTGACCGTTTCGAAGACGCCGTCCCCCACCGTGATCCCGTGGTCCAGCGCGCTGAGCACGGGCTGCTCCGCGTCGGTCAGAATCGTTCCGTTCACCCAGGTACGCATGCCGCGACCGTACTGCCGCACACGGCCTTGCGGAAGGTGACGCGCGCGGTCACCCCTGAGTTGGACCCCACACCCGGATCGGCTACTGTTTCACCGCGCGTCAGGCACCATCGGCGCATGCGGACGTGGCTCAGTGGTAGAGCATCACCTTGCCAAGGTGAGGGTCGCGGGTTCGAATCCCGTCGTCCGCTCGGAGCGGGTCGCAGGCCTGTTTAGGTGGAGTGGCCGAGAGGCGAGGCGCCGGACTGCAAATCCGGTTACACGGGTTCAAATCCCGTCTCCACCTCGGCTCTCAGCGATGCGCTCGAGAGTGCGGACGATTGGCGCAGTGGTAGCGCGCTTCCTTGACACGGAAGAGGTCACTGGTTCGAACCCAGTATCGTCCACCGACATCACCCCAGGTCAAAGTGGGTTTCCGCGTCGGGGAGCCTGCTCCCGTCCATCGGCGCCGTCCCACGCAGGCAACTTCCGCAGGCAACTTCCGCAGGCAACTTCCGCAGGCGACCCTACGCGGGCAACGGCCCCGGCTCAGCAGGCATGTCCGGGTCTGCGTACGGCTCGGGGTCGAGGCCGGGTACGACGTCGGGCTCGATCGTGTCGGGATTCACGTCAGGTCCAGGCTCGGGATTCGGTTCGCTCATGGCACCTGCCTACTCCTCCGTCGCCCGATCCGCGACCCGAACCAGGCTGGTCAGCAGCTCTCGGAGGCCGCCTCGTACTCGGGATCCGACGCTGCCTCGGGCACCACCCGCCACTCCTCGCCGCTGAACGTCCACGCTTCTTGCCCGTCGTCCAGGTCGCCGAGCATGGCCAGGTAGCGCCCGTCCTCACACTCGGTGGTCCAGCCCGTCACGACGGCGTCGTCGTCGCCCTGGCAGACCGGGTCGGCAGCGAGCTCCTCGCTCAACGGGGCGTCCACGAGGTCTTCGCACGCCACCTCCTCCGGGGGAGCGACCTCGCGATCGGCGTCCACCGTCTGGCCGGTCTCCGGCAGCTCGCCGCCACTTTCGCACCCGCCGATCGCCAGCAGCAGCGCAGCAGCAGCCGCTGCGGCAGTGGCAGCCACCGGACCACGTCGTCTCCGCACGATCATGGCTGCTCCGCGGCCTCGCCGGCGAGCGGGTGCGACCGGTGCCCGCTGATGTCGCGGGCCGCCTGCTCCATCATCGAGGTATCGCCCGAGAGGCCACGCGCCTCGAGCTCCGTGACGAGCGATGAGTGCACCACGTCGGGGGAGGATCCGCCGAGGTTGCGTCGGGCCTCCTCGATGCCCACCTTGCGCCCGTTCGTCCACCCCGGTCACGGGTCGTGATCCGGCTGTCCCTGCTCCTGGTGTGACCTCGTCATGTCTCCGTTCTACGGCACGCAACGGCACCACGCCTGACGAAGCTCGCTCCAGGAGCCGGCAGCCCCCCTCGCGGGGTCGGCCGTGATGAGCTCGCTGCTCAGCGCCGCCGATGACCCTTCGCAAGCTCGGCGAGGTAGGCGTTGTACCGGTCGTGCTCGTCGTCCTGCCCCGCCTCGGTCAGCCGGTCCGATGTCCGGTCGGTGCGGCGGGCGTCCCGGGTGTCGGAGCGGACCCACTGGACGAAGATCGCGACCAGCACGATCACGATCGGGATCTCCCCCAATGCCCAGGACAACGAGCCGCCGGTGACCTGGTCGGCCAGCAGGTCGGTGCGGTACGGCCGGTCGAGCGACTGCCAGTACGACTCCCCCAACACCCGGTTGTAGGACATCAGCGCGATCGCGAAGAACGCGTGGAACGGGATCACCACCAGCAGCAGGCCGAAGCGCCACAGCGGAGCAACCGAGCGGGGGCTGGGGTCGATGCCGACCAGCACGTAGAAGAACAGTGACCCGACGGCGACGAAGTGCAGCGTCATGGCCGCGTGGCCGAGGTGGCTGTTCATCAGCGTGCTGAACAGGCTCGAGAAGTAGATCGCGTACAGACTGCCGACGAACAGCACGCCGGCCACGACGGGGTGCGTCAGGACCGACACGGTCCGCGAGTGCAGTACGCCCAGCAGGACCTGGCGTGGTCCCAGCTCGCCATGGACCCGCGCCGGGGGAAGTGTGCGCAACGCGAGTGTCACCGGGGCGCCGAGAACCAGGAGGATCGGCGCCACCATCGACAGCAGCATGTGCGCCACCATGTGCGCGCTGAACAGCACGTGGGAGTACATCCCCAGTCCGCCGAAGGTGGACCACGCGATCACGAGCAGCCCGCCCAGCCATGCCAGCGTGCGCCCTACCGGCCATGCGTCGCCGCGGCGACGTAGCACCCGCAGACCCTGGACGTACAGCGCCAGCAGGCCTACCACCAGCGCGATGCCCAGGCCCCCGGGCACGATGCCGAAGAGCAGCTCCCCGACGTTGGGGGCAGGCGGCAGCGCATGCCCGATGATCTCCTCGACCGGGTCGACGCCGGCGCTGCCGGTGGGCGGCGCGGTCCGCGACAGGGCGACCGCGACGGCCACCGCGGCGCCCATGACCGCGAGCTCCACGACCGCGAGGGTGACGAAGGGGCGCCGGACGCTGACGTCCTGGCCGACGGCAGCCGCCGCATGCTGCAGCCCGGCCACGGTGCGGCGACGGTGCAGCACGCCGATCCCGGCCAGCGCCATGAGGGCGGTGATCTTGGCGAGCACCAGCCACCCGTACGACGAGGTCAGCAGGTCTCCGGGTGTCATCCGTACGGCGGCGTTGGCGACGCCGGACACGGCCACGGCCACGAGGCACCAGCCGGCCAGCGTGGAGTAACGGATCACGGCCGGGGCCAGACGCCGGCTGCCCCGCGACGCGACCCAGGCCAGGCCCGCCAGTCCACCCACCCACATCGTGGCGGCCACGACGTGCACGAGCAGACCGACGATCGCGGCGTCGTGGGAACCCGCGGACGCCGCGTGCCCGGTCAGCAGCGGCGGTGTGACCGCGACCAGGGCGAGCAGCAGGGCCCACAGGGCGTCGCGGGTGCGCCAGGTCCAGCGCACCACGACGGCGACCACCAACGCCAGCCCGGCCTGCCACAGCAGCGCGCGTCCCTGGTCGATCTGCCAGGCGAAGCTGAGCACGGAGGAGGACCCGACCAGGTTGCCGACCGGCACGGCCAGGTTGTCGGACGCGGTGAACAGTGCCTGCACCAGCGCCACGAGCCCCCAACCGAGCGCCGGCCAGCAGGCTGCGTGGTAGGCCCGCAGCGCGAGACCAGCGAGCTCACCGCGCCCAGAAGGCAGCAGCAGGGTGGCGGTCAGGAGCAGCCCCACGACCGCGATCGCCAGCACGTCGCCGGCCGTCCGCAACAACGGCAGGCCCCACCTGGTCACCGGCCCCGCGTCCGGCACCAGGTCCGACGCCGTCGAGGTCTCGGCCTGACCCAGCGACAACGCCATCAGCGCGACGACCACGGTGATGACGCCCACGCCGCCGACCCACACGGTGACGTCGGCACGGGTGGGCCAGCTGCCGGTGTGCTGCCTAGTCCTGGGCGCGATGGCCACGGACACCCACTCCCACCAGGATCGCTGCCGCAACCAGCGCGGCCGCGGCGAGTCCCAGGAAACCGGCGTGTCGGGAGACGAACCCCTCATCGGACTCCGGACCGCCGGCTGCCGCATCCGCCGGCTGGGCGGCAGCCTGGGGAGCGGTCCTCCTCGCGGGCTCGCCCGCGGTCTCGACCTCGAAGCCGACCTCGCCGGTCACCGGATGCCCGTCGGCGGACACGACCCGGTAGGCGATCGTGTAGTCGCCCGCTGGCCCGTCCCCGGTGGTCGACTGCGTGACGATGCCGTCGACCACCTCCGGGTCTCCGACCTCGACCTGCGTGCCGGCTAGGTCCGCGACGACGACGAACGCGCCCTGTGCCCGCACCGCCTCGCTGAAGGCGAGCTCCACGGTCAGCGGAAGCCTGGCCACGCTGGCGCCGTCGTCGGGGCTGGAGGAGACGAGCTCGGTGTGAGCCGAAGCAGGAGCGGCCCCGAGGGCCACCGTGGTCAGGACGAGCAGGATCACCGTGCAACACACGCAGGCTGCCCGCCGGCGACCCCGCGCCCCGCCGACCCCGTCGTCCTGCACCACGCTGCGCACGTCGTCTCCCTTAGCTCACGGCCGCCGACAACCGTCGACCATCAGCGTACGAGCAGCCGTCGGGGCGGCGTCCCCGGGCAGTCAGGCGCTGTCAGCGAACACGTCGACGCTCGCGGGCGTCCTCGATGATCCGACGGGTCCGTTCCTCGAGCTCGTCGTCGAGCAGCGGGTCGGAGACCGCGAGCTCGTCCTCGGTGTAGCCCGCGTCGCGCAGGCGCAGCTGCGCGGACTTCTCGCGCAGCCTGCGCACCAGTTCCAGGCGTGCACGCGCGGTCGTGCTCGCGGGGAACACCCTGTCGACCGAGGCGTTCAGCGCGGCGCCGATCAGCACCGCGATCGACAGCACGTACAACCAGATCAGGATCGCGATGGGGGCCGCGAGCGGTCCGTAGATCGACATCGACTCTTGGCCGACGAAGTTGAGCAGGATCCAGCGCAGCAGCCAGCTGCCCGCGATCCACGCAAGCAGCGTGAACACGGCACCGGGGATGTCGTAGCGCCATGACGTGCGGACCGGGACCGACAGGTGGTACAGCGTGGTGATGAACGCGACCGACAGCACCAGCACCACCGGCCAGTACAGGTGCATCACGAAGTCCACACGCGCCGGGACCAGCTCGTCCACCACGTCCGGCCCGACCAGCAGCAACGGGATCACGATGATGCCGACGATCAGCCCCACGACGTACAGGGAGAACGACAGCGCGCGCGTACGAACTATGCTTCGCCGACCCCCCAGCCCGTACATGATCGTGATCGTGTCGACGAAGACGTTGAGGGCGCGCGAGCCGGACCACAGGGCGAGGACGAAGCCGATCGAGATCACGTCGACGCGTGGTCCCTGCAGCACGTCGCTCAGTGTCGGCGCGATGATGTCGTCGACGGTGTCGGGGGTGAGGACCCGGCTGGCCAGCTCCAGCACCTGCGCCTCGAAGGCGACGACCTGGGTGACGCTGTAGCGCTCCACGACGTAGCCGATGGTGCCGGCCAGCCCGAACACCAGCGGCGGCAGGCTCAGGATCGCGAAGAACGCCGCCTCAGCCGCCAGACCGGTCACCCGGTAGCGGAATACGGCACCGACGGTGGCGGTGACGAGCCGCCAGATCGCCGTCCGCGCCCGCGTCCGTGCGACCCCCTTGGGCACCGCAGCGCTGACCGTCTCGCCCGCCATGGCCCTACGGTAACGACCTTTCGACTCGCCGCGGCGCTGATTCCGCTGCACCGCGGTCTCATTCCTTGGTCGGCCCAACCGCATGATGAGACACGGGTTTGGCACGTCCGCATCCCGGCGTCGATGCTTTCTGCATGACCGCTGCCATCACGACGCACCTCGTGGTCCGTCGCCACGTGGACTTCGGTCGGCTGCGCAGCATGATGTGTCTCTCGGCCTGAAGCCCTTCCCGCCACTGGTGGGTCGCCGGCTGCGCCGTTTCGAGGCTCGCGACCAAGCGATCCTGTCGGCCATCCCGTGCGCCCACGGACTTCCCCGAGGACACCACTGTCATGACCGAGGCCCCAGTCAAGGCCCGACCCGGCGCACGCACCCCACGCCGTACCAAGGGTGAGGGGCAGTGGCGGCTCGGCTACCACGAGCCGCTCAACGCCAACGAGCAGGCCAAGAAGGACGATGACGCGCTCAATGTCCGGGCCCGCATCGAGAACATCTACGCGCACACCGGCTTCGAGCGCATCGACAAGGTCGACCTGCGCAACCGCTTTCGCTGGTGGGGCCTGTACACGCAGCGCCGACCCGGCATCGACGGCGGCAAGACCGCGACGCTGGAGCCCGAGGAGCTCGAGGACGCGTACTTCATGCTGCGGGTGCGCATCGACGGCGGTCAGCTCGACCTCGCCCAGCTGCGCGCCGTCGCCGAGGTGTCCGCCACGTACGCGCGCGACACCGCCGACCTGACCGACCGGCAGAACGTCCAGCTGCACTGGATCCGAGTCGAGGACGTCCCTGCCATCTGGGACCGCCTCGAGTCCGTCGGGCTCACCACGGCCGAGGCCTGCGGTGACTGCCCGCGAGTCGTGCTCGGCAGCCCCGTCGCCGGCATCGCCGAGGACGAGATCGTCGACGGGACCGGGGCGATCCGCGAGATCGAGCGCCGGTACATCGGCAACCCGGAGTACTCGAACCTGCCTCGCAAGTTCAAGACGTCCGTGAGCGGATCGCCGAGCTTCGACAGCGCGCCGGAGATCAACGACGTGTCCTTCGTCGGTGTCGAGCACCCCGAGCACGGGCCCGGCTTCGACCTGTGGGTCGGCGGCGGGCTGTCCACCAACCCGATGCTCGCGCAGCGGCTCGGTGCGTGGATCCCCGAGCACGAGGTGCCCGACGTCTGGGAGGCGGTGGTCGCGCTGTTCCGCGACTACGGCTACCGCCGGCTGCGGACCCGTGCCCGGTTGAAGTTCCTCGTCGCGGACTGGGGCGTGCAGCGGTTCCGCGAGGTCATGGAGCAGCAGTACCTCGGCCGCCCGATGCTCGACGGACCCGCCCCGGCGCGGCCCGCCACCCCGGGCGACCACATCGGCGTGCACCGTCAGAAGGACGGCAGCTACTACGTCGGCGTCGCCCCGACCGTCGGGCGCGTCACGGGCTCGCTGCTGGCCAAGGTGGCCGACGTCGTCGAGGCGCACGGCAGCGCACGGGTACGGACCACCGCCCAGCAGAAGCTCCTGGTGCTCGACGTCGAGCCCGACCAGGTGGAGTCACTCGTCACCTCGCTCGACGAGCTCGGGCTGCACGCCCGCCCGTCGGGCTGGCGCCGCAACACGATGGCCTGCACCGGCCTGGAGTTCTGCAAGCTGGCGATCGTCGACACCAAGGACCGCGCCACCTGGCTCGTGCACGAGCTCGAACGCCGCGTCCCCGACCTCGACGTGCCAATCACCGTCAACGTCAACGGCTGCCCCAACTCCTGCGCCCGGATCCAGGTCGCCGACATCGGCCTGAAGGGCATGCAGATCCTGGACGAGGGTCGCCAGGTGGAGGGTTTCCAGGTCCACCTCGGCGGTGCCCTCGGTCTGCGGGCCGGCTTCGGCCGCAAGCTGCGTGCGCACAAGGTGTCGGCCGACCGGCTCGCCGACTACGTCGAGGGCGTCGTGCGTCACTATCTCGCCGAACGGCAGGGCGCCGAGAGCTTCGCCACCTGGGTCGCCCGCGCAGACGAGGCGGTGCTGCGATGACTCGCGCGGTCCCCTTCCACTGCCCCTACTGCGGTGACGAGGACCTGCGACCGCACGGCGCCACCCACGGCGACTGGGAATGTCGCGCCTGCCTGCGGGCGTTTTCGCTACGCTTCGCGGGGCAGCTGGCCCCCGGCCCGACCGCCGACCGGACAGAGGAGCAGCCGTGAGCTGCGCTGACGACACCATGGTCGTCCATGCACCCGGACGCAGCGGTCAGGAGCTGGCCGAGATCGCCGTGGTCGCCGGCCCGGAGCTGGAGCTGGCTCCGGCCGAGCTGATCCTCCAGTGGGCGGTCGATACCTTCGGCGGACGCTTCTGCGTGACCTCCTCGATGACCGACGCCGCCCTCGCGCATCTCGCCTCGACGGTGGCACCGGGCATCGACGTGGTGTTCCTCGACACCGGTTACCACTTCGCCGAGACGGTCCGCACCCGTGACGCCGTGGCAGCGACGCTGCCGTTGACCGTCGTCGACGTGCGGCCCGAGCTCAGCGTCGCCGAGCAGGACACGACCTACGGCACGGACCTCTTCGCGACCAACCCCGACCTGTGCTGCGCCCTGCGCAAGGTGGAGCCGCTGGAGCGCGGGCTAGCCGGCTACGACGCCTGGGCGACCGGGTTGCGCCGCGAGGAGACGCACAACCGGGTCACCGCACCGGTCGTCGGCTGGGACGAGCAGAAGCAGAAGGTCAAGGTCTCCCCCCTGGCTCGCTGGACCCGGGGCGATGTCGAGCGCTACATCGCCGAGCACGACGTCGTGGTCAACCCGCTGACGCACGACGGCTACCCCTCCATCGGCTGCTGGCCGTGCACCCGTCGGGTGGCACCCGGCGGGGACCCGCGTAGTGGTCGCTGGGCCGGCTTCGCCAAGACCGAGTGCGGGATCCACGCCTGACCCGCTAACCGGACCCGAATCTGGCGCCGCACCGGCCATCGTCGCGTAGCACCTCACACCGAAGGAGGCGGTCCTCATCACCGCACCCGCCCTGATCGCGCTGGCACACGGCAGCCGCGACCCCCGCTCCACCGCCACCATCACCGCGCTCACCGACCTGGCGGCCTCCATGCGCCCGGACCTGCTGGTCGAGCCCGCCTTCCTCGAGCTCGCCTCGCCGTCGCCCAGCCAGGTGATCGACCGGCTGGTGGCCGACGGCGTCGAGGAGATCGTCATCGTCCCGCTGCTGCTCACCCGGGCCTACCATGCCAAGGTCGACGTGCCCGCGGTCTGCGCTGCGGCCAGGCACCGACACCGGGGCCTGCGCGTGCACGCCAGCGACGAGCTCGGCCTCGAGGTGGACTTCCTCGACGTCCTGGACCGACGGCTCCGCACAGCGCTGTCCGACGCCCGGGTGCGTGAGCTCGACGCCTTGGTGCTGGCCGCAGCCGGCTCCAGCGACGCACTCGCCAACGCCTCCGTGGCCCGGCTGGCCCGGGCGTGGGGGGCCCGACACCACCTGCCGACCTCGGCCGCCTTCGCCTCGACCGCTCCCCCGGCCACCGGCGAGGCGGTCCGCGCCTTGCGTCGCGACGGCCGCCGGCACATCGCGGTCGGTTCGCTGTTCCTGGCACCTGGCTTCCTGCCCGCCCGGGCGGCAGAGCTCGCCATCGAGGGCGGCGCGGTTGCGGTGTCCGACCCACTGGGCGCGGACCCGGCGGTGGCCCGCACGGTGCTGGCCCGGTACGCGGTCGGCGCGGTCGACCTGGTGCCGCTGCCCGCCTGACGGTCCTAGCGCCGAGATCCGAGTTGCGAGTCACCCCGAGTAGGTGGCGTGACCAGGAACTCGGATCTCGGCGAGCCTGTGTGGGTCAGTCCTCGGACAGCAGACGACGGCGCTGGTCGTCCACGTCGAAGTCGGCCGGCGGCCAGGACAGGTCCAACTCGGCCAGATGCTCGTTCAACAGGGCAGCGACCGCCCAGTTGCGGTACCACTTGCGACCCGCGGGTACCACGTACCACGGCGCGGCCGGCGTGTTGCACCGCTCGAGCACGGTCTCGTACGCCCGCTGGTAGTCCGTCCACCTGGCCCGGTCCTCGAGGTCGCCGGGGTCGTACTTCCAGTGCTTGGTGGGGTCGTCCAGGCGCGCCAGCAGGCGCTCGCGCTGCACGTCGCGGTCGATGTGCAGGAAGACCTTGAGGATCGTCACGCCCTGCTCGACCAGCTCGGCCTCGAAGTCGTTGATCAGGTCGTAGCGGCGCTCGATCTCCGCCGCCGGGGCGAGCTCACGCACCCGGGCGACCAGCACGTCCTCGTAGTGCGACCGGTCGAACACGCCGACCAGTCCGGGCGCCGGGACCCTGCGCCGGATCCGCCACAGGAAGTCGTGCTCGAGCTCGTCTGCCGTCGGCGCCCCGAAGGTCGCCACGGACAGACCCTGCGGGTCGATGAGCCCGGCGGCGTGACGCACGACCCCGCCCTTGCCCGAGGTGTCCATGCCCTGCAGCACGAGCAGCATTCGGCGCACACTGCCGTGGCGTCCCTGGGCGAACAGCTGCTGCTGCTGGTGGCGCAGGTCCTTGCCGAGGGCCTTCATGGCGTCGGGGGCGTCGTCCTTGCCGTCACCGAGGAACCCGGTGGTAGCGCGCGGGTCGTGGTCGTCGAGTCGCACCGGGCCTGGCCGGTGCCCGAACGCCTGGCGCAGGCCCGTCACTGGCAGCGCGAGAGAGTCTCCGGTCATAGGTCGGTGATATCACCAAAGGGAGCCGCATGTGCCTCCATCGGACGCCGAGATCCGAGTTCCTGGTCACGGCACGCGGGCCGAGTGACCACGAGGTCGGATCTCGGCGGCATGGGTGGTGACAGGATCAGGCCATGCGCCTGCTGCACCCGCATGGGCCCGATCCCGATGCCGACGTCGACCGTGACGCCCTGGTCGGGCTCTACGCGCACCCCGGCGGACGTACGTGGACGCGGCTGAGCTTCGTCGCCACCGCCGACGGCAGCACTCAGGGCGGCGACAGACGCGCGGGCAGCCTGTCCACGCCGGCGGACCGGGAGGTCTTCGCGCTGCTGCGCAGCCTGAGCGACGTGATCCTGGTCGGTGCCGGCACCGCCCGTGCGGAGGCCTACGAGCCGGTCCGGCCGCAGGAGGTGGACACCGGTCTGCGCCGGCGGCTGCGGCTGGCACCGGTCCCCGTGCTCGCGGTGGTCAGCGCACGGCTCGACCTGCCAGACCGGCTGCTCGACGCCGGCGAGGGTTCGCCCCGCACGATCGTGGTGACCACCGCGGACGCCCCTGCGGACCGGCGCGAACGGATCGCTGCCCGTGCCGAGGTGGTCGTGGCCGGCGACCGGACGCTCGACCTGGGGGTGGTGACGCGGTCGCTGGCCGACCGGGGGCTCACCCGCGTGCTCGCCGAGGGCGGCCCGTCCCTGGCCGGGGCGCTCGCCGCGCACGGGCACCTAGACGAGCTCTGCCTGACGCTGCGTGCGCAGCTGGTGGCCGGCGCCGGCGTGCGCGTCATGCACGGTGACCCGCTCGACCCCGGACTGGACCTCGACCTGGGGCACGTGCTGGTGGACGGAGCCGACCTGTTCTGCCGCTGGACCACAGCAGGCCCGACCACCACCGAGCGGAGCTGAGCATGCAGCTGCCCGTCGCGTTCCCCATCATCCCGATGCTGGCCACCTCGGCCGCGCGCATCCCGCCCGCCGACTCCATCGACGGCGGCCTGGCGTACGAACCCAAGTGGGACGGCTTTCGCGCGATCGTCTTCCGCGACGGCGACGAGGTGGTCATCGGCTCGCGCAGAGAGAAGCCGCTGACCCGCTACTTCCCCGACGTGGTGCAGGCCGTGCTCGCCCAGCTGCCCTCCCGCTGCGTCCTGGACGGAGAGATCGTGGTCTCCACGCGTACCGACGACGGCGTGGACCGGCTCGACTTCGAGCGCCTGCTCGAACGGATCCACCCGGCCGACTCGCGGGTGCGCCGGCTCAGCGAGCAGACACCGGCGTCGTTCGTCGCCTTCGACCTGCTCGCGCTGGGTGACGAGTCGTACCTGGAGCGGCCCTTCGAGCAGCGCCGCGCCGCGCTGGAGGAGGCGCTCGCCACCTGCGTCGCACCCGTGCACCTGACTGCCATCACCGATGACGACGCCGTCGCGGCGGACTGGTTCGGACAGTTCGAGGGCGCCGGCCTCGACGGCGTCGTCGCCAAGGCCAAACGGCTGCCCTATCTGCCCGGTGCACGGGCGATGATCAAGGTCAAGCACGCACGCACGGCCGACGTCGTGCTGGCCGGATACCGGCGGCACAAGGCCTCGACCTCGAAGGCGCCGCTGCTCGGCTCGATGATCCTGGGACTGTTCGACGACGAGGGCACCCTGCGTCAGGTGGGAGTGGCAGCGTCCTTCAAGGCCGCCGTCCGGGCCTCCCTGGTCGAGGAGCTTGCCGATCTCGTGGTGGACCCCGCCGAGCACCCGTGGGGCGGACACGAGGCCGTCCCGAACCGCTGGAACGCTGGCAAGGACACGTCCTACGTCCATCTGCGCCCGTCTCGCGTGCTGGAGGTCGGCTACGACCACATGGAGGGCGTCCGGT
Source organism: Actinomycetota bacterium (assembly GCA_030859165.1). Taxonomy (GTDB): domain Bacteria; phylum Actinomycetota; class Actinomycetes; order Propionibacteriales; family Nocardioidaceae; genus JACCXZ01. Next base: position 5,215 of record JALZKQ010000078.1, on the reverse strand, counting down.
TCCGGCACACGACGCAGTTCAAGCGCTGGCGTCCGGACCGGGAGCCCAGCTCGTGTACCTTCGCCCAGCTCGAGGAACCGGTGTCGTACGACCTGGCACAGGTGTGGGCAGGGGGCACGCCGTAGAGTCGTGGCTCGGCCAGACCCATCGGCCGCAACCGATCGCCCGCAACCGATCTCACCGAGGAGCCCGCCCCAATGTACGACGTGGTCCTGCTGATCGAGCGCAACCTGACCCGGCTCGATGCCGAGCAGGTGACCGGCCTGCACCACGACATCGAGGACCGCGTCGCGTACCACGTGCTGCTGCCCGCGCAGCAGCACAGCGGTGGCCTGCACACCTCGATGGGCTCCGTGCTCGACCCCGGCGGGCCCGGCTCCGGCGCGCCAGTGGATCCGGAGTTCGTCGAGCGGGTGAACGAGGACGTACGCGCGCAGGCCGAGGCCGCGTTGGCCCGAAGCGTCGCGCTGCTGACCGGCTCCGGCCACGAGGCCGACGGCACCCTCGTGGTCGAGGACCCGATCGATGCGCTCACCCGGCAGGTCGCCGCGGTCGGAGCCGCCGAGGCCATCGTGCTCACCGAGCCGCACACGGTCGCGGAGTTCTTCCACCTCGACTGGACCTCGCGGGCGCGCCGCCACCTCGACGTACCGGTGCTGCACCTGCTCGAGCACGAGACCTTCGAAGAGCAGGGCCGCGGCGGCGGCGAGGGTTCCTCGGGTCTCTAGGCCCACTGGCGCGTCCGCGGCAATGACCGCGCCCCCACCACCCCGCTGCCCAAGCACGACCCACGTGAGGAGCACGATGGAGGTCTGGCCAGGTACGGCCTATCCCCTGGGAGCCACCTATGACGGGGCGGGGACGAACTTCGCCCTGTTCTCCCATGTGGCGCAGCGCGTGGAGCTCTGCCTGTTCGGTGACGACGGCGCAGAGACCCGCGTCGCGATGACCGAGCGCGACGCCCTGGTGTGGCACACGTACCTGCCCCGCGTCGGCCCGGGACAGCGGTACGGCTTTCGCGTCCACGGCCCCTACGACCCCTCGGCGGGGCACCGGTGCGACCCCAGCAAGCTGTTGATGGACCCGTACGCGAAGGCCGTCGACGGCCAGATCGACTGGGCCCAGGCGTGCTTCTCCTACGACTTCGAGGACCGGGAGCAGCGCAACACCGAGGACTCCGCCGCGCACAGCATGAAGTCCGTGGTGGTGAACCCGTACTTCGACTGGCAGGAGGATCGCCTGCCGCGCACCCCCTACCACGAGAGCGTCGTCTACGAGGCGCACGTCAAGGGCATGACCCAGACGCACCCGGACATCCCGCCGGAGATCCGCGGGTCCTACGCCGCGATCGGGCACCCGGTGATGATCGATCACCTCACCTCGCTGGGCATCACCGCGATCGAGCTGATGCCGGTGCACCAGTTCGTCAACGACTCGACGCTGATCGACAGGGGGTTGTCCAACTACTGGGGCTACAACACGATCGGCTTCTTCGCGCCGCACAACGCGTACAGCTCCTCGGGCCAGGCCGGCGAGCAGGTGCTGGAGTTCAAGGCGATGGTGCGCGAGCTGCACCGTGCCAACATCGAGGTCATCCTCGACGTCGTGTACAACCACACCGCCGAGGGCAGTCACCTCGGGCCGACGCTTGCCTTCCGCGGCATCGACAACGCGTCGTACTACCGCCTGGTCGACACGGACGCGGCGCACTACTACGACACGACCGGCACCGGCAACACGTTGCTCATGCGCAACCCGTACGTGCTGCAGCTGATCATGGACTCGTTGCGCTACTGGGTCACCGAGATGCACGTCGACGGCTTCCGCTTCGACCTCGCAGCCAGCCTGGCCCGACAGTTCCACGAGGTCGACCGGCTGAGCGCCTTCTTCGACCTCGTCCACCAGGACCCGGTCATCTCGCAGGTGAAGCTGATCGCCGAGCCGTGGGACGTGGGCCCCGGTGGCTACCAGGTGGGAAACTTCCCGCCGCAGTGGACCGAGTGGAACGGCCGCTACCGCGACCTGGTGCGCGACTACTGGCGCGGTGAGCCCAGCTCGACCGGGGAGTTCGCCGAGCGGCTGACCGGGTCCAGCGACCTCTACCAGGACGACGGGCGTGCTCCGTACGCCTCGATCAACTTCGTCACCGCGCACGACGGCTTCACGATGGCAGACCTCGTGTCGTACAACGACAAGCACAACGAGGCCAACGGCGAGGACAACAACGACGGCGAGAGTCACAACCGCTCGTGGAACTGCGGCGTCGAGGGCCCGACCGACGACGCCGGCGTGTTGGGTCTGCGGGCCCGCCAGCACCGCAACCTGCTCACGACGATGCTGCTGAGCCAGGGGGTGCCGATGATCCTGCACGGCGACGAGCTCGGCCGCACCCAGCGGGGCAACAACAACGTCTACTGCCAGGACTCCGAGCTGTCCTGGATCGACTGGGCACACGTCGACGAGGACCTGCTCGGCTTCACCCGCGACCTGGTCGCACTGCGCAACGAGCACCCGGTGTTCCGGCGCCGCCACTACTTCACCGGGCACCAGGGTGCCGACGGGGTGCCCGACATCGCCTGGCTGCGCCCGGACGGGACGCCGATGGACAACGGCGACTGGCAGGCACCGTCGGCAGGCCCGCTGACGGTCTTCCTCAACGGCGACGCGATCACCGAGCAGGGCCCCCGCGGCGAGGAGATCAGCGACGACTCGTTCCTGCTGCTCTTCAACCCCTCATGGCGCGACGCCCACATCACGTTGCCCGGCCAGCAGCACGGCTGGACCTGGCAGCCGGTGCTCGACACCGCCCGCGCACCGGGCAACGAGGGCAACGGCCGCCGATCGCTGGCGGCCGGCAGGCGCCGCACCACCAAGGCCCGCTCGGTGGCCGTGTTCCGCCGTGCCTGACATGCCGGGTTCGACGTACCGGTTGCAGCTGCACGCGGGCTTCGGCTTCGACGCAGCCCGCGAGCAGGTCGCGTACCTCGCGTCGCTGGGTGTCACGCACCTCTACCTGTCGCCGATCCTGCAGGCCGCGCCCGGCTCCGTGCACGGGTACGACGTGGTCGACCACTCGCGGGTCTCACGCGACCTCGGCGGGATCGAAGGCCTGGCGGCGCTGGCAGAGACCGCGCACGCGCACGGGCTCGGCATCGTCGTGGACGTCGTGCCCAACCACATGACGCTCAGCCAACCGTTGCACCTCAACGCGCAGCTGTGGGACGTCCTGCGCAACGGCCGCGCCTCGGCGTACGCCCACTGGTTCGACGTCGACTGGGACCACCTGGACGGCCGGCTCGGCCTGCCGGTGCTCGGTGACCTCGTCGAGGAGCTCATCGAGGCCGGGGAGCTGACCCTGGACCGGCACGACGGCGAACCGGTCGTCCGCTACCACGAGCAGGTGTTCCCCGTGGCGCCGGGAACCGAGAGCGACGACGTGAGCGACGTCCTGGACGCCCAGCACTACGAGCTCGACAGCTGGCTGAACAAGGCGTACGTGCTCAACTACCGGCGCTTCTTCGACGTGGACGACCTCGTCGCCGTCCGGGTGGAGCTGCCCGACGTCTTCGAGGCCACCCACGGGGTGCTCGTCGACCTGCACCGGCGCGGCGTGATCGACGGCTTCCGCATCGACCACGTCGACGGGCTGGCCGATCCCGAGGGCTACCTCGAGCTGCTGCGTGCGGCCACCGGCGGGGCCTGGGTCGTCGTGGAGAAGATCCTCGAGGGCGACGAGCGGCTGCCTGCCACCTGGGCGACCGCGGGCAGCACCGGGTACGACGCGGTGAAGGCGATCGCCCAGTCGCTGGTGCCCGACGTCGGCGAGGCGCTGACCTCCCGGTGGCGCGACCTCGGGGGCGACCCGGACCTGGCGACGGTGGAGGTGGCGGCGAAGCGGGAGGTCGTGCAGCGGCTGTTCGCCCCGGAGGTCGACCGGCTGGTGCGCGTCACGCTCGCCGCGACCGGCGCCGACGGGCGAGACGAGGAGCACGAGCGGCTCGGCGCGGAGCTCACCGAGCTGCTGGTCCACGTCGACGCCTATCGCGCGTACGTACGCCCCGGGCACGACGTGGCCCCCGACTCGATCGACCGGATCCACCGGCTGTGCGAACGCGCGAGCAGGGCACGCCCCGACATGGCCGAGGCGTTCGTGGCCCTGCGTCGGCTGCTGCTCGACAGCCACCCGGCCAGCGAGGCCGGCGCCGAGCTCGTCGTACGGTTCGGGCAGACCTGTGGGCCGGTCATGGCCAAGGGCGTGGAGGACACGACGTTCTACCGCTGGCACCGGCTGATCGCCCTCAACGAGGTCGGCGGGGACCCGTCCCTGCTCGACCGTCCCGACGCCGACGCCCTGCACCGGTGGGCGAGCCGGCAGGCGGCCGACCACCCGTACGCGATGACCACGTTGTCGACGCACGACACCAAGCGCAGCGACGACGTCCGCTCCCGGCTGCTCGCGCTCGCGGAGGACCTCGACGGCTGGGACGCGGCCTGGGCGACGGTGCGTGCCCTCGCGCAACGCCACCACGTGGACCTGCCGACGGCGTACCTGCTGATGCAGACCCTGCTCGGCGCCTGGCCGCTGGAGGAGGAACGCCTGGTCGGCTACCTCCGCAAGGCGGTGCGCGAGGCCAAGCAGCACACCACCTGGACCGAGGTCGACGACGAGTACGAGGCCCGGGTGTTCGAGCTGTGCCGCCAGTGCCTGGGTCCGGACGTGGCGACCGACGTCGAACGTGTCCTGGCGGCAGGTTCGGAGCAGATCAGGGCCACGACGCTGGCCACCACGCTGATCCAGCTGACGTTGCCAGGAGTTCCCGACACCTACCAGGGCACCGAGCTGGTCGAGTTGTCGCTGGTCGACCCGGACAACCGGCGGCCCGTCGACTACGCCGGTCGTGTCGCCCGCCTGCAGCGTCTCGACGCCGGCGCGGCGCCGGTGGACCTGTCCGAGGAGAAGCTGCTGGTCACCTCGCGGGCGTTGCGGCTGCGGCGGGAGCGACCCGAGGTGTTCGCCGGCTCCTACCAGCCCGTGGTGTCCGCGTCGCCGCACCTGCTGGGATTCGTACGCGGCGGCGACGTCGCCACGCTGGTGACGCGCTGGCCGGGTGCGCTGGAGTCCTGGGGCGGCGTGAGCGTCGACCTTCCCGGCAGCTGGACCGACGTGCTCACCGGCGCCACCTACCGCAACCGGCTGAGCTGCGCGGAGCTGTTC
>JALZKQ010000089.1 GCA_030859165.1 Actinomycetota bacterium | reverse complement strand
GCGCAGCATCGTCGGCTGGCTCGGGCCCGGCGACCCCAGCCTCGCGCTGCCTGCCGGCGCCGACCCGTTCGGGCCGACCGCGGACCTGCTCGCCGGGCTCGCCCCGCAGGAGCGACTCGTCGGCTGGTTCGGCTACGCAGCTCGCCGCGACCTCCCGGCGCAACGAGCCGACGGACCGGTGCCGGACAGCCTGTGGATGCGGACGGGTCGCTACGTCGTCTTCGACCACGACAGCGGCACCGTGACCCCGGTCGGCTGTGCCCTGCCGGAGGCGCCGATGCTCGACGACCCGCAGCGCGGGACCGGGCTCAGCACCCTCACCACCGAGTCGTCGACGGCGTACGCCCGTGCCTTCGCACACGTCCAGGACGAGTTGCGCCGGGGCAACACGTACGAGGTCAACCTGACGTACCGGCACGTCGTCGCCTGCGACCAGCACCCGTTCACGGTCTACCGCCGGCTGCGGCGGCTGAACCCGGCTCCGTACGCCGCGTACCTGCAGCACGACGGGGTGAGCGTGCTGTCCAGCTCGCCGGAGCAGTTCGCGCGCATCGGCGACGGCTGGATCCAGACCCGTCCGATCAAGGGCACGACCCCACGCGACCCGGACCCGGTCCAGGACGCGGCGCAGGCCGCACGCCTGGGCAGCGACCCCAAGCTGCGTGCGGAGAACCTGATCGTGACCGACCTGCTGCGCAACGACCTGTCGATGGTGTGCCTGCCTGGAACGGTGAGCGTGCCGGACCTGATGCGGGTCGAGTCGTACGCCAGCGTGCACCAGCTGGTGACGACGGTGCGTGGCAGGTTGGGCGTGGACGTGGCGCACGCCGTGCGGGCGCTGATGCCGGCCGGGTCCATGACCGGGGCACCGAAGCTGCGCACGATGCAGGTGATCGCCGACGTGGAGAGCTCACCGCGCGGGGTGTACGCCGGAGCGCTGGGCTGGATGGGCACCGACGCCGCCGAGCTCGCAGTGGTCATCCGTACCCTGGTCCACGACGGGTCCGTCTGGACCGCCGGCACCGGCGGCGGGATCACGGTGGGCTCCGACGTCGACGCCGAGAGGGCCGAGGCCGAGCTCAAGCTGGACCGCCTGCTCGCGGCATTGGCCGGCTGAGCCGGGCTCAGGGAGCCAGCTGTCCGCCGTCGCTGTCCAGCGTCACGTCCGTCTCGCCCGGCTCGTCGTCGCGCAGGTAGGCCAACGTCACCTCGTCGCCGGGCCGGTAGGCCCGGATGAGCGCCACCAGCGCGTCGGAGCTGTCCACCTGCTGAGCGTCGACGGCGGTGACCACGTCGCCCACCTCCAGTCCGCCGGATTCCCCCGCGCTGTCGGGGACGACCTCCTCCACCAGGGCGCCGACGGTGGTGACGCGGTCGGTGGTGACGGCATTGGTGACCACGACGCCGATCTTGGCGTGCGTGGGGATCTCGCCCGCGACGATCTGGTCGGAGATGGAGCGTGCGAGATCGACCGGGATCGCGAAACCGAGCCCGATCGAGCCGCCACCGGCGTCGCTGGTGCCGGTCTGGATGGCGGAGTTGATCCCGATGACATTGCCCGACATGTCCACCAGGGGGCCGCCGGAGTTGCCCGGGTTGATCGCCGCGTCGGTCTGGACAGCAGGGAAGACAGATGTGTCACCTCCCTGGCCGTCGCCGGAGGTGACCGGGCGGTTGAGGGCGGAGACGATGCCGGTGGTGACCGTGCTCTGCAGGCCGAACGGCGAGCCGATGGCCACGACCTGCTCGCCGATCGCCAGCTCGCCCGACGAGCCGAAGCTGGCCGGGGTCAGGCCGTCGACGCCTTGCGCCTCGATGACCGCGAGGTCGGTTACCGGGTCGCGGCCGACGATCTGCGCGTCTGCGGTGCTGCCGTCGCCGAACAGGACGGTGATCGTGCCGCCCTCCCCGGCGGGCTCGACGACGTGGTTGTTGGTGAGGATCTGACCGTCCGCGCTCATGATGATGCCGGTGCCGTTGCCCACGCCGGCCCGGCCGGCGACGTTGATCTTGACGACCGACGGCAGCAGCCGGGCAGCGACTGCCTCGACCGAGTCGTCCTGGGCCGACTGCACCGACGACGGGGTCGCCATCTGCAGGCTGGTGCTGCGGTCGCCGCCGGGAGGATCCTCGGACCGGACCGTGTCGTAGCCGGCCGCGCCGCCCACGCCGGCGAGCCCGCCGACCAACACCGCCGCGGCCAGGATCCCCGCACTCCGACGCCGGCTCGGTGCCGCCTGCGGTGCAGCGTACGGACTGGGCGGGGCCGCGTACCCGACCGGCGGGGGACCGAACGGATCACGCCGCTGCCCGTACGTCGGGAAGCGGTGGGTGTGACCGTGGTCGCCAGGTTGGTCGCTCATGCCCCGAGCCTGCGTGACCGGCCTGAGACGGCCCTGAGACGGCGCTTGGATCCCACCGAGACTCTGGGGGCGCGGTCGCCGATCACGCCACCGGCTGCCGGTCGGCGGCCGGGGCGCCCGGCAGCCGCAGCGTGAAGAGCGCGCCACCGGTGGCCGCCCTGCCGGCGCGTACCTGCCCGCCGTGGCGCTGCGCGGTCTGCTCGACGATGGCCAGGCCGAGGCCGGACCCGGGAAGGGTGCGCGCCTCGTGGGAGCGGTAGAACCGCTCGAAGACGTGCGGCAGGTCCTCGTTGCTGATACCGGGCCCCTCGTCGGCGACGCTGAGCACCCCGTCGGCGAGGCGCACGTGGACCGTGCCCAGCGGCGGGCTCCACTTCACCGCGTTGTCGAGCAGGTTGAGTACGGCACGCTCCAGCAGCTGAGGATCACCGACCACCAGCCATGGTGCGCTCTGCACATCGATCGTGACGCCCTGTCCGCGCCGCTGCACCCGCTGCACGGCGTCGTCGACCACCTGGGCGAGGTCGACCGGCTCCGGGGATCGGATCAGCGGCTCGTCGCGGGCCAGCTCCACCAGGTCGCCCACCAGGGTCGACAGCTCACCGATCTGGGCCCCGATGTCGGCGAGCAGCTCGCCGCGGGTCCGTTCGGACAGGCCGCCCCGGGTGTCGGCCTGCGACAACAGCTCGATGTTCGTGCGCAGGCTGGTGAGCGGTGTGCGCAGCTCGTGGCCGGCGTCGGCGACGAGCTGGCGCTGTCGTTGCAGGGACGCCGCCAGCGCCTCCAGCATCGAGTTGAACGCCACGGTCAGCCGGGCGAGCTCGTCGTCACCGGACACCTCGATCGGGGTGAGCTGCTCGGTCGCGGCGATCCGCTCCGCGGCATCGGTCAGTCGCCGTACCGGCCGCAGGCTGTTGGTGGCCACGGCCCACCCCGCCATGCCTGCGAAGAGGACCCCGGCGAAGCCGATGATCCAGAAGACGAAACCGAGCCACTTCAGTGTCGCCTGGGTCGGTTCGAGGGACTGGGCGAGCACGAGGGCACGGTCATCGCCCCCCGGCACCGCCACCATGCGGTAGTCCTCGCCGTCGATCTGCACGGTCCGAAGCGACTGCTTCGACGCTCCGGTGGACACTGCCAGCTCGTGGCTGCCGAGCTGCTCGACCAGGCCGGCATCCATCGACACCTCGCGCGCCCGGCCGTCCCAGATCACGGCGATCCGGATGTCGGCAGCGACCAGGGCCTCGGCCGGGAAGCCCTGCAGCACCGCCTGGGCGGTCAGACCGCTCGCGGCCGCTGCCTCGGCTCGCTGTCCGAGCGCGTCGTCGACCTCGGCGACGAGCTGGCTGCGGACGGTGAGGTAGACCGCGAGGCACAGCGCGGCGATGGTGGCAGCGACGGCCAGCGTGGTGAGAATGGTGATGCGCAGTGCCAGGGAGACGCGGTCCGACATCTGCTCGCGCAGCGTCACGGCGGCCCCTCGCGTAGCACGTAGCCGACCCCGCGCACCGTGTGCAGCAGCCGGGGCTCGCCGTCGGCCTCGAGCTTGCGGCGTACGTAGCCGACGTACACCTCGAGGGAGTTGGCGGTCGTCGGGAAGTCGAAGCCCCATACCTCCTCCAGGATGAAGGAGCGCTCGAGCACCCGGCGCGGCCGTCGCAGGAACAGCTCGAGCAGCGCGAACTCGGTACGGGTCAGCGACACCGGGCGGCTGGCGCGCAGCACCTCGCGGGTCCCGATGTCCAGCGTGAGGTCGGCGAAGGACAGCGTCTCGGGCTCGTCGCCGTCACGGCGTACGGTGCGGCGCAGCAGCGCCCGCAGCCGGGCCAGCAGCTCCTCCAACGCGAACGGCTTGGTCAGGTAGTCGTCACCACCGGCGTCGAGGCCGTCCACCCGGTCGGTCACCGAGTCCCGCGCGGTCAGGACGAGGATGGGTACGTCGTTGCCGGCGCTGCGCAGCGCCTTGGTCGTCTCCAGGCCGTCCAGCCGCGGCATCATCACGTCCATCACGATGCAGTCGGGATTGATCAGCGGTACGCGCGCGAGGGCCTCGGCTCCGTCCGCGGCCACGTCGACGGCGTACCCGTTGAACTCCAGCGAACGGCGCAACGAGTCACGGACGGCTCGGTCGTCGTCGACCACCAGGATGCGCATGGTCCCAGCCTGCCACCGCAGCCAAGGACCTCGCTGGACGTCGGGCCGCAGGCGGCCGGCTCGACCGGGTCGGCCAGCGCGGGTTGCCCCGTAGCCGACCCACTCCCCATGGCATGTTGTCACCGCCCATGGGTTGCAACCCATGGGCGGTGCGGTTTACCAGGGGACCCTGGTAAACCGCAGCGCATCAGGCGGCCATCGCCTCGCGAGCCGCCGCCCCTGCGGCCACACCGTAGGACGGGCCGTGGGTCACTGCGTGCACGAGCAGGGGGTGCAGCTGGTGCAGCGGGATCCGCCTGTGCCAGCCGTCGGCCAGGGGGGTCGTCTCGTGGTACGCCGCGAGCACCGTGTCGAGGTGGGGCAGCCCGAACAGTGCGAGCATGGCCAGATCGGTCTCGCGGTGGCCGCCGTGGGCAGCCGGGTCGATCAGCGCGCAGCCGCCACCTGCCAGCCACATCACGTTGCCCGCCCACAGGTCGCCGTGCAGCCGGGCCGGCGGCTCGGCCGGTCCGGCGAGGTCGTCCAGCCGGGCCAGGACGCCCTGGACGGCGCGGACGTCGGCGGACCTGATGTGCCCATGGTCGCGAGCCGCCCGCAGGTAGGGCTCGATCCGCTGCTGGGCGTAGAAGTCGACCCAGCCGGCCGCCACCGGGTTGGGCAGCGGCTGCCGGCCGATGTAGCCGTCCTGCTCGGCGCCGAAGGAGTCCGCGCCGGCCGCATGGGTGGCCGCCAGCTCACGGCCGAACCGCTCGGCTGCGGCTCGGTCGGGCCGGCCGGGCTCGAGCCACTGCAGCACCAGGCAGACGTCGTCGGCGCCCAGCACGTCCGGCGTGGGGACACCCCCGGCCTCGGCCAGCCAGGACAGGCCGCGCGCCTCGACGCCGAAGAAGTCCGGCGGTGCACCGGCGCGAGTCTTCACGAACACGCTGCGTCCGTCGGCCAGCTCGACCCGCGCGGCGTCACCGACGTCACCCCCGCGCAGGGTGGTCGAGGTGGTGGGTGCCACCCCGAGCAGTCCGGCGACGTGCGCACGGAGGTCCGACTGCACGGCTCAGCGTCGCGCGAGCTGCTCGACGAGGGCGTCCACGGTGCGCTCGACCATGACGCGTACCTGCGTGAAACCCTCCGGTCCGCCACCCCACGGGTCCGGAACCTCGTCGTCGCCGGGACCTGCCTGTGGGTCGAAGGAGCGAAACATCGCGACCCGCGAGCGGTCCTCGTCGGTACGGGCGAGCGCCAACACGTCGTGCCGGTTGCGCGCGTCCATGGCGAGCACGAGGTCGCAGGTGCCGAAGCTCTGCGCCTCGAACTGACGGGCCCGGTGCCGCGTCGCGTCGTAGCCGTGCGCCTCGAGCTCGGTACGCGCGGCTGCGTCCATGCCGTCGCCGACATGCCATGAGCCGGTGCCCGAGGAGACCACGGCGTACCGGTCGTCCAGGCCGTGCTCGGCCAGCCGGAGCCCGAGGACGACGTCGGCGATGGGTGAGCGGCAGATGTTGCCCAGACAGACGAGGGCGATCGTGTACGGCCGGTCCGGGTCGTGCGCGGGGGGCAGCTGCACGCTCTTAGTCCGCGTCGAGGACGAGGTTGAGGACCGCGCTCACCAAGGAGATGACGATCGCACCGCCGACCGCTGTCCAGAAGCCGTTCACGACGAAGCCCAGGTCGACCTGCTCGGCGATCCAGGCGGCGAGCAGCAGCATGCAGGCGTTGATGACGATGAGGGCCAGCCCCAGGGTCAAGATGATGAATGGCAGCGAGAGCAGCTTGATCACCGGGGCGATGAAGGCGTTGATGGCACCGAAGATCGCCGCCACGACGACCAGGGTCACAGCCCGCTCGGTGTCGTCGGTGCCGGTGATCCGGATACCGTCGAAGATCCAGGCAGCGACGGCGAGGGCGCCCGCGCTGACGATGACGGTGGTGAGGCCCTTGATCATGCCCTCATCGTGCCAGGTGCCGGGCTGCCGCTGATCACGCCAGCTGCTCGAGTGCCTGCAACAGGGAGGACTCGCCGGCGCGCAGGTGGGCACGCAGCTCGCTGATGGTGGCGTCGCCGTCCCCGGACTCCAGCAGCGCGAGCAGCCGCCGGTGTGACTCGAGTTGTTCGAACACGTCCTTGCGTACCCGGTCGACGTGGGCGAGCGCGAGGCGGATCTCGGCCGCGAGCGACTGCGCCACGGCGACCAGTCGGCTGCTGCCGGTGAGCGCGACCAGGCTGATGTGGAAGTGCAGGTGCGCCTCCGAGACGGCCCGGACCGGCGCCCCGCCGTCGACCAGCCGTGCGTAGGAGTCGAACGCCTCACGCAGCCCTTGGCGGTCGGCGGTCGATGCCTCCTGCCACGCCCGGACGCCGGCCGCCTCGAGCACCAGCCGGGCGTGCATGACGTCCTTCACCTGGTCGCTGTCGTGGGTGGTGACGAGGACGCCACGGTTGGGGATGCGGGTGACCAGGCCCTCGGCGGCCAGCAGGGCCATCGCCTCGCGGACGGTGCTGCGCCCGATCCCGAGCGAGTCGGCGAGGGCCACCTCTCGCAGCGGAGTCCCGGGCGCGAGCTCACCGGCGAAGAGCGCTTGGCGCAGCGCCTCGGCAGCCCGCTCCACCGTCGATGCGTGGGCGAGGTCCAAGGGATCCAGGGAGTACTGGCCACCGGCGTTCACACGCTCGTCACCTCCCCGGGACGTTTCTCGGCTGAACTCATTGTCCAGGATCGCAGCGGGGTATGATTGTCAGACACTCCGACATTTCAGATTTCGCCCGATGGGAGGCACACCGTGACGATCTCGCTCGACAGTCCCGCCCGGCCCGGGTCGACGAACGACCGTACCCCGGCTGCGGGGGCGCAGGGCACGCTGAAATGGGGCCGGTCCTACGCCACGGTGAGCCCGGACCACTTCAGGGTGGCGTACGCGATCAACCCGTTCATGGACGTCACCGACCAGCCGAACCCGCTGCTCGCTCGCAGGCAGTGGGACACCATGGTCGCCGTGCTCGGCTCGCTCGGCGCCCGGGTCGACGTGCTGCCGCAGCGTCTGGACTCCCCGGACATGGTCTACGCGATGAACCTCGGCTTCGCGTTGCGCGACGGCCAGGACCAGCGGCTGGTCATGTCGCACATGCGCTTCGCGCAGCGCCGGCACGAGGGCCTGTCCGCGGCACCCTGGTTCGACCGGCACGGCTACCGCACGTCGTGGGTGGGCGCAGACGGCTTCGGCGCGTTCTTCGAGGCGGGCGACGCCTTCCCGTTCGGTGACGCCTTGGTGGTCGGCTACGGCAAGCGCACCGATGAGCTGGGACTCAAGGCGGTGGCCACAGAGCTCGGCGTACGGGTGCGCGGCCTGCGCATCGTGCACCCGGCGATGTACCACCTCGACCTCGCGTTCTGCCCGCTGTCGACCACCCAGGCGCTGGTGTGCACCGACGCCTTGGACAAGGAGAGCGCGGCGGCGGTGCTGGACCTGGTGCCTGACCCGTTGGTGCTGAGCGAGCAGGAGGCGCTGACCTTCTGCGCCAACTCGGTGGTCGTGGGGCGGACCGTCGTGATGCCGGCCTGTCCGCCGCGCGTGCGCACTCAGCTCGAGGCGTGGGGCTTCGACATCGTGATCGTGGACGTCAGCGAGTTCCACAAGGGCGGCGGGTCGATCCGCTGCCTCACCAACCCCACCGACATCACCCTGCGACGGGACCTGCCGTCGGTCCTCGGTGGCGAGGTCGTCGTCCCGATCTGACCGCGGCTCCCGAGTGAGCGAGGGGGTCCCCTCCGGCCGACCTATTGGCACAGGGGACCCCCTCGCTCATGCAGGGGGTGTCAGGATGGACGCCATGCGAATGCTGGTCGTGGGGGATCGGGGAGACGACGACCCCGGGTACGTGGGCGAACGCCTGGTGCTGCGGGGGGCCCGGGCGGTGGCGCTTGACCGCGACGACCTGCCCACGCTGGAGGAGATCGGGCCGGCGGACCTGGTGTACCTGCTCGGGTCCGGCCGGTCGGTGGCCAACCCGGCGGAGTCCGACCGTGTCGCCGCTGAGACGGCGCTGATCAACGCCGCCCTGGACGCCGCCGTCCCGGTGCTCGGCATCTGCTACGGCGCGCAGATCCTGGCCCACGCGCTGGGCGGGACCGTGCAGCGCGCAGCACCGGCCGAGCTCGGCTGGCTCAGCCACGAGTCGTATGACCAGGCGCTGTGCCCACCGGGTCCCTGGCTGCAGTTCCACGGCGACTCGTTCACGCTCCCCCAGGGTGCTCGGCTGCTCGGCCGCTCCGAATCAGGGCCGCAGGGCTTCTCCCACGAGTCGGTCACGGCTCTCGGTGACCCGGTGCGCGCCCTCGGGTGGCAGTTCCACCCCGAGGTGACCCCGTCGTCGCTGGCGCACTGGTTGCGGGTCGAGACCACCTTCGTCAACGGCTTGGGTGACCCGGCGCAGATCAACGCCGAGGCGCAGCGGCTGGACCCGCAGGTGCGGCAGGTAGCGTACGACCTCACCGACACCGCCCTGGACTGGCTGTTGGGTGGCGACGTGGCGCCCGCATCAGATCCGGTGCCAAGCCGGGCCAATGGCCGCGTCTGACTCGGTGCGAGGACCCCGAAGGGTCGTGGGCGTGGAGGAGCTGCGGGTGCTGCGCGACGCTCCCGGACCCGACGCGCAGGCAGAGGTTGCCGGCGCGAAGGCATTGCTGCACGAGGTGGCCGCCGGGCGCGCGCCGGCGACGCTGCGGGTCTACCGACCGCTCGGGGCGACGGTGGCCTTCGGCCGCGTCGACACGCTGCGGCCGGGATACGCCGCCGCTGTGGCCGCCGCCCGGTCCGCCGGGTTCGACGTCGCCGTACGCGCCAGCGGTGGGCGTGCGGTGGCCTACGACGAGACCTGCCTGGTGGTGGACCACGTGGCGCCCGACGAGGGCTCCCCGCTCACCAGCCGCACCCGAAGGCGGTTCTCGGCGTTCGCATCGCTGTACGCCGAGGCGCTCGCCGGGCTCGGTGTGGACGCGCGGGTGGGGCCGGTCCCCGACGAGTACTGTCCTGGTCCCTACAGCGTCAACGCGGGGCGCCGGGTGAAGCTGGTCGGGACCGCCCAGCGGGTCGCGCGCGGGGGATGGCTGTTCAGCTCGGTGGTGATCGTGTCGGGGGCGGTCCGGCTGCGCGAGGTGCTGGGGCCCGTCAACGCCGGGATCGTGATGCCGTTCGATCCGTGCACCGTTGGCAGCGTCAGCGACGAGGTGCCCGGCACGACCACCGCCGACGTGGAGCGGGTGGTGCTCGAGGCGTACGCCCAGCGGTACCGGCTGAGGCGCAGCACGAGCACGGTCTAGGGTGGCCTGCCATGAGTGACCGCAGGCCCGAGGTGCGGGCGGCGCTGGACACCATTCCCGCGTACGTGCCCGGCAAGCCCCCGGCCCCGATGCCGGGACGCCCCACGTACAAGCTGTCCAGCAACGAGAACCCCCATCCACCGCTGCCCGGCGTGCTGGACGCGGTGACGGGCGCGGCCGCACAGATGAACCGCTACCCGGACATGTCCGCCTCCCGGCTGTACGAGCGGCTCGGCGGGCGGTTGGCGGTGCCGGTCGGTGACCTTGCGCTGGCGACCGGCTCGGTCGCGGTGCTCTACCACCTGTTGCAGGCACTGTGCCAGGAGGGCGACGAGGTGGTGATCGCCTGGCGGTCCTTCGAGGCCTACCCGATCGCGATCGGGCTCACCGGCGCCCGCACCGTCGCGGTGCCGCTGTCCGTCGACGCGCGTCACGACCTGGCGGCGATGGCTGCGGCGGTCACCGAGCGCACCAAGGCCGTCCTCGTCTGCACGCCGAACAACCCGACCGGGCCGGCCGTGCACCGCGACGAGCTCGAGCAGCTGCTCGCGGTCCTGCCGAGCCGCGTCGTCGTAGTCGTCGACGAGGCGTACGTCGAGTTCGTCGCGGACCCCGGCGTCGCGTCCGGGCTCGACCTGTACCGCGAGCGGGACAACGTCGTCGTGCTGCGGACCTTCTCCAAGGCGTACGGCCTGGCCGGTCTGCGGGTCGGGTACGCGATCGCACCGGAACCCCTGGCGGCCGCGATCCGCAAGGCGGCGCTGCCCTTCGGTGTCTCGCAGGTCGCGCAGGACGCGGCGGTGGCCTCGCTGGAGCGCGAGAGCGAGCTGCTCGAGCGGGTGGCCGCAGTGGTGGCTGAGCGCGGCCGGATGGTGGCCGCACTCAGCGGGCAGGGCTGGGACGTGCCCGACGCCCAAGGCAACTTCGTGTGGCTGGCGCTGGGTGCCGACTCCGTCGACTTCGCTACGGCCGCGGCCGCGGCCGGCGTGATGGTGCGCCCCTTCGCCGGCGACGGCGTACGGGTCAGCATCGGTGAGCCCGACGGCAACGACGTCCTGCTCGAGACCGCCGGGCAGTTCCGGAAGTCGGGTCGCGGGTGACCCGCCCCGGCCTGGGGATGCGTGACTTCCTGGAGCTCCGCACCTGGACCGTCTTCGACGTCGACGACAGCGGGCGTGTGCTGGCCGGGCACGACGGCTCCGGGTCTCTGCAGCTGGTCGAGGTGGCACCCGACGGTGCCCGTACCCCGCTGACGGCGCTGCCCGGTGCCTGCTCGGGACGCTACGTCGTCGGCGAGCGTGCCGTGGTCGTGCAGCACGACGACGGCGGCAACGAGCGCGCACAGCTGTCGCTGCTGTCCCTGGACCCGCCGCCGGCGGAACCTGTCGGCCTCGACGACCTGACGCCCCTCGTCCATGACCCCGAGTACATCCACACCCTCGTCGACGTCGGCGCGGGGACGGTCGCGTACTCCACCAACCGGCGCAACGGAATCGACTTCGACGTGATCGTGCGCTATCTGGCCGACGGCGCCGAGGTGGTGGCATACGACGGTGGCGGGTACGTGGTGGAGGTGAGCGTCGAGGGGCAGTCGGCAGTCGTGACACTCGCCTCCCGGCAGCCCGGTTCGACCCGGGTGCGGGTCGGTGCCGATGGCCGGCTGCGTGATGTGACCGAGGCGGACGACCATGCCCTGCATACCGGAGGCCGCCTGCTGCCAGGCGGTTCGCAGGTGCTTATGTCCTCCAACCACGGCCGCGAGTTCGCCGCCGTGGTCCAGGTAGGTGCTGACGGCGGGTGGACGACGCTGGTCGAGACCGAGCACGACCTGACCGTCGTTGCGTCACCTGATGCCTCGGTGATGCTGGTCGTGCACCACGTCGACGGTGGCGACGCCTTGGCCCTGCACCACATCGGGGGCGCTCACCTGAGCGAGGTGCCGCTACCGGCCAGCGGCGTCACGACGGCCCGATGGTCGCCCGACGGTCGCTGGCTCGCGATCGCGCTCGGCGCTCCGACCCAGCCCGGCAGCGTGCTGCTGCACGAGGTGACCGGCTCGGCGCCGCGGATGGTCGTCGACGGCACCGACCAGCTGTCGCCGGCTATCGCGGCAGCGCTGGTGGAGCCCACCAGCCACCGGGTGCCGGCCCGCGACGGCGAGTCGATCCCCTGCTTCGTCTACACCCCGCTCGAGCCATGCGTGGAGCTGGCCGGCTCGGTCGTCATCAGCATCCACGGCGGGCCGGAGGCACAGGCGACACGCCGCTTCAGCCCCGAGGTCCAGGCGCTGGTAGCAGCCGGGCACACGGTGCTCGCGCCCAACGTGCGCGGATCCACCGGCTACGGCAAGCGCTGGTACTCCCTCGACGATGTCCGGCTGCGCCTGGAGTCGGTGCACGACCTCGCCGACCTGCGGTCCTGGGTCACCGAGGTCGGCGGGGACCCCCAGCGGGTCGCCCTCTACGGCGGCTCGTACGGCGGCTACATGGTGCTCGCCGGACTGTCCATGCAGCCGGACCTGTGGGCCGCCGGCGTCGACGTCGTGGGCATCTCCTCGCTGGTCACCTTCCTGGAGAACACCTCGGACTACCGTCGTGCCGCACGTGAACGGGAGTACGGCTCGCTGGAGACCGACCGGGACTTCCTCACCGCGGCCTCGCCGCTGACGTACCTCGACGACATCCGGGCCCCGTTGCTGGCGATCCACGGGGCCAACGACCCGCGGGTACCACTGGGGGAGTCCGAGCAGATCAAGGCGGCCCTGGACGCCAACGGCGTACCGTGCATCCTGCTGGTGTACGCCGACGAGGGACACGGCCTGGCAAAACGGGTCAACCGGCTGGACGCGTACCCGCAGGTGGCCGAGTTCCTCGCCACCCACCTGCAGATCACGCCCGCGTGACCCCTGGGGTCCGTGGCCGTGTGCAGGGTGGTCACAGATGCACCACCCGGTGGCGCCGGCGTGGTTGATCTGCGACCGATCCGTCGGTGCCGTGAGTTGCGCAACCGTCAGGGGCACGACGTAGGCTGATCCTTACCGTCCGCTCGAGGGGATCCCGCTCCACGCATGCCACCACCTGCTTCCGTCGCCCGACCGGTGCGCCCTGGCGCCAGACGCCGCAGCCTCACCTCGCTGTGGCGGTTGCGCGGCTACCTGCGTCCGTACACCGGCTCGCTGGTGGTGATGGGCAGCACGGCGCTGGCCGGTGTGCTCGTGTCCATCTCGATCCCGCTGGTGAGCGGCGCTCTCATCGACGGGCCGATCGCCGACGGCGACCGCGGTGGCATCCTCCCGCTGGGCCTGCTCGCCTTGGCCCTCGGCGTGCTGGAGGCAGTACTCATCCTGATCCGGCGCTGGGTCCAGGCCCGAGCCGTGCTGGGCCTGGAGCGCTCGCTGCGCGACGACATCTACGAGCAGCTCGACTCGCTGCCGATGGCGTTCCACGCGCACTGGCAGTCGGGGCAGCTGTTGAGCAGGATCACCACCGACCTGTCGACGATCCGGCGGTTCACCGGCTTCGGCATGCTGTTCCTGGTCATCAACATCCTGCAGCTGATCGTCGTGACCGCCCTGCTGCTGCACCTCTACCGGCCGCTGGGCGTCGTCGTCGCACTCGTCGCGGTGCCGATCATCTGGCTGTGCATGTCCTTCGAGCGGCGGTACGTCACGGTGTCCCGCCGGGTCCAGGACGAGCAGGGGGACGTCGCGACCGAGATCGAGGAGTCCACCCTCGGCGTCCGCACCATCAAGTCCTTCGGGCGCAGCGCCCACGCGTACGAGAAGTACGACCGGCGGGTCAGCCGGCTCTACGACTCCCAGATGGACAAGGTGCACCTTTCGTCCCGGTTCTGGACGTTCCTGGAGGTGCTGCCCAACCTGGCACTGGTGGCGGTGCTGTTGCTCGGGGCCCGTGCTGTCGGCCAGGGCGACCTCACGCTCGGCGCGCTCGTCGCGTTCATCACCCTGATGCTCCAGCTGGTGTGGCCGGTGGCGGCGCTCGGCGTGATCCTGTCCATGGCCCAGGAGGCGATGACCGCCGCCGACCGGGTGGTCGAGATCTTCGACACCGAGTCCGACATCGTGGGGGGCGAGCGCGAGCTCGACCACTCGCGCGGACACCTGCGGCTGGAAGGGGTCGGCTTCACCTTCCCCGACGCGACGAGCCCGGTGCTGCACGACGTCGACCTCGAGGTCCTGCCGGGCGAGACGCTGGCGATCGTCGGGGCCACCGGCTCGGGCAAGACGGTGCTCACCACGCTCATCCCGCGGCTGTACGACCCGACCGCCGGCCGCGTGAGCATCGACGGCGTCGACATCCGCGAGCTCACGTTGCTCTGCCTGCGGCGGGTGGTGGCAACGGCGTTCGAGGACCCGACGCTGTTCAGCATGAGCGCCCGCGAGAACGTCACCCTGGGACGGGCCGACGCCAGCGAGGCCGACGTGCGCGAGGCGTTGGAGGTGGCCCAGGCGGAGTTCGTCGACGAGCTGCCGTGGGGGCTGGACACCCGTATCGGCGAGCAGGGTATGGCGCTGTCCGGGGGGCAGCGACAGCGGCTCGCCCTGGCCCGCGCGATCCTTGCCCGGCCCAGCGTCCTGGTCCTCGACGACACGCTGTCCGCACTCGACGTGCACACCGAGGCGCTGGTCGAACGGGGCCTGCGCAGCGTGCTGGCCGACACCACCGGCATCGTCGTCGCACACCGCGCCTCCACCGTGCTGCTGGCCGACAAGGTGGCACTGCTCGAGGGTGGCACCGTCACCGCGGTCGGTCGCCACTCCGACCTGCTCGCCACCGTCCCCGCCTACCGCGAGCTGCTCAGTGCCGATCCTGACTGGACCGACGCCGAGCTGGCCGACGCCACCGGCGGTGGTGCCTCGTGAGCACCACCGCCCCCGACTGGCGCGGTGTCGCGGCCGAGAGCATCGACGACGTCGGGGGCGACGTCGGCATCGTCTTGCGGGACCGCTCGCGTCGGCTGCTGGCCTCGCTGCTGCGACCGCACAAGAAGGCCCTGCTCGCCGTCCTCGCGATCGTCATCGTGGAGAACGCCGCACGGCTTGCGATTCCGTACCTCGTCAAGGAAGGAATCGACCGGGGGATCCCCCCGATGGTCGACGGCCAAGGCAGCCGGGCGCTGGTCATCATCGTCGTCGTCGTGGGAGTCGTCGTGGTCGTGCAGGCGATCACCCGCCTGCTGTTCCTGATCCTCGCCGGGCGCATCGGCCAACGGCTACTGCTGGAGCTGCGGCGCCGGTTGTTCCGGCACTTCCAGAGCCTGTCGACGGCCTTCCACGACCGCTACACCTCCGGCCGGGTGATCTCCCGCTCGACCTCCGACGTGGATGCGATCGAGGAGATGATGGATACCGGGTTCGACGGCCTGATCACCGCCGTGCTGACCCTCGTCGGCACGGCGGTCATGCTGTTGGTGCTCGACCTGCGCCTCGGCCTGCTGGCGCTGCTGGCCTTCCCGTTCCTGATCTGGTTGACGGCGTGGTTCCGCAAGGCGTCCGCGGCTGCGTACCGGCGCACCCGCGTCACTGTCGCCGCCGTCATCGTGCACTTCGTGGAGTCGATGACCGGCATCAAGGCTGTGCAGGGTTTTCGCCGCGAGCCGCGCAACGAGGAGATCTTCGCCGAGGTCAGCGACGATTACCGCGACGCCAACGAGCGCGCCTTTCGGCTGGTCGGTCTGTTCATGCCGGGCATCAAGCTGATCGGCAACATCACGATCGCGCTGGTGCTGTTCTACGGCGCGTACCGGGTCCTCGACGGACACATCACCATCGGCGTGCTCGCCGCGTTCCTCATCTACCTGCGGCAGTTCTTCGAGCCGATGCAGGAGATCAGCCAGTTCTACAACACGTTCCAGTCCGCCTCGGCCGCGCTGGAGAAGCTGTCCGGTGTGCTCGAGGAGCGACCCGACGTGCCCGAGCCGGTGCAACCGGTCGCCCTGCCGCAGGCCCGCGGTGACATACATCTGGACGACGTGACCTTTGCGTACGTCGCGGACCGGCCGGTGATTCCGGGCCTCGATCTGGTGATCCCGGCGGGGCAGACGCTCGCGCTCGTGGGCACCACCGGGGCCGGCAAGACCACGATCGCCAAGCTGGTGTCGCGGTTCTACGACCCCGACGACGGACGGGTGAGGCTCGACGGCGTCGACCTGCGCGACCTGGCCGACGACACGCTGCGCCGTCACGTCGTGATGGTGACGCAGGAGAACTTTCTCTTCGCGGGCTCGGTCGCCGACAACATCCGCTTCGGACGGCCCGACGCGAGTCGTGAGCAGGTGCGCGCGGCTGCGGAGGCGATCGGGGCCCACACCTTCATCGAGGCGCTGCCGCAGGGCTACGACACGCAGGTCGAGTCGCGCGGCGGGCGGCTGTCGGCCGGCCAGCGCCAGCTCATCGCCTTCGCCCGCGCGTTCCTGGCCGACCCGGCCGTGCTGATTCTCGACGAGGCCACCAGCTCGCTGGACGTCCCGTCCGAACGGCTGGTGCAGCGTGCGTTGCGTACGATCCTGTCGTCCCGGACCGCGATCATCATCGCTCACCGGCTGTCGACGGTGGAGATCGCCGACCGGGTGCTGGTGCTCGAGCACGGTGAGGTTCTCGAGGACGGGTCGCCACGCGACCTGATCGCCGGAGACGGCCGCTACGCCGGGTTGCACCAGGCGTGGGTGGAGTCGCTGGTCTGACGGGCCCTGCGGCGCCGGCGTCGGCCGAGCCGCAGGGTGGCCTGGCCGGCCGGTGCCAACTGCGCAACTCCCCATGGCACCTTGTCACCTCCCATGGGTTACAACCCATGGGCAGTGCGGTTTCCCAGGGTCCCCTGGTAAACCGCAGCCAGGGACGTCGGCCGCGACCCGGGTCCGCATGCTGGCACCGGGGTCTCACGCCCGTTGGATTCGGGTACCGGCCAGGCGGTACCGTGACGGCTCCTGTGGCTGCCGTCACAGTGTCGCCTAGCAGGGACGTCTCGCAGGATCTCGCCGCACCACCCCGGCGGAGTGATCCCGCAGGCGGACTCGCCCGCCGATCGCGGTGACCCCGCCGATCGATGAGCCCGAAGGAGTGCACGTGAGCAGTGCCCCAGCCGACCGCCCCAGGGGCGGGCTCGAACCCGATCTCGGCCGGGTCTTCGGACCTTCGCACGCCGATGGCGGTCCCGAGCTCGTCCAGCTGCTGACGCCGGAGGGGGAGCTGCGTGAGCACCCCGACTTCTCCTTCGACGGCAGCACCGACGACGTCCGCGGCTTCTACCGCGACCTCGTCCTGACCCGGCGGATCGACACCGAGGCCACGGCCCTGCAGCGGCAGGGCGAGCTGGGGATCTGGGCCCAGATGCTCGGCCAGGAGGCGGCCCAGATCGGTTCAGGGCGTGCGCTTCGCTCCCAGGACATGGCGTTCCCCACGTACCGCGAGCACGGCGTCGCCTGGTGTCGAGGTGTCGATCCGCTGAACCTGCTCGGACTCTTCCGAGGGGTGGACCAGGGCGCCTGGGACCCGCGTGACAGCAACTTCGGTCTCTACACGATCGTCATCGGTGCCCAGACCCTGCACGCGACCGGATACGCCATGGGTATGCAGCGCGACGGGGTCGTCGGCACCGGCGACCCCGACCGGGACGCAGCGGTCATCGCGTACTTCGGCGACGGCGCGACCAGCCAGGGTGACGTGAACGAGGCGTTCATCTTCGCCAGCGTCTTCAACACGCCCACGGTGTTCTTCTGCCAGAACAACCAGTGGGCGATCTCGGAGCCGATCGAGCGGCAGAGCCGCATCCCGCTCTACCAGCGCGCACTCGGCTTCGGGTTCCCGGGCATCCGTGTGGACGGCAACGACGTCCTGGCCTGTCACGCGGTGACCAAGGCCGCTCTCGAGCGCGCCCGCGAGGGTAGCGGCCCGACGCTGGTCGAGGCCTACACCTACCGCATGGGTGCGCACACGACCACCGACGACCCGACGCGTTACCGGCTGTCGGAGGACCTCGAGCACTGGAAGCTCAAGGACCCGATCGCGCGCGTCGAGGCCTACCTCAAGCGTGGAGGCTACGCCGACGACGCGTTCTTCGCCGACATCGAGGCGGAGGCCGAGGGCGTGGCCGAGCGGCTGCGGGAAGGCTGCCGGTCCATGCCGGACCCGCACATCCTGGACATCTTCGACCAGGTGTACGCCGAGCAGACTCCCGAGCTCGCACGTCAGAAGCAGGAGTACGCCGCGTACCTCGACTCCTTCGAGGGGGCCGCACAGTCATGACCCAGATCACCCTGAGCAGGGCCATCACGGCTGGGCTGCGCCAGGCCATGGAGGAGGACCCGAAGGTCCTCATCATGGGCGAGGACGTCGGCAAGCTGGGCGGCGTCTTCCGCGTCACCGACGGGTTGCAGAAGGACTTCGGCGAGGACCGGGTGATCGACACCCCGCTTGCGGAGTCCGGCATCATCGGGACCGCGATCGGCCTCGCCATGCGCGGGTACCGCCCGGTCTGCGAGATCCAGTTCGACGGCTTCGTCTACCCGGCGTACGACCAGATCGTCAGCCAGGTCGCCAAGCTGCACTTCCGCAGCATGGGCAAGCTGCCGATGCCGATGGTCATCCGCATCCCGTTCGGTGGCGGCATCGGAGCGGTCGAGCATCACTCGGAGAGCCCCGAGGCGCAGTTCGCGCACACGGCAGGGCTCAAGGTCGTGGCCTGCTCGAACCCGGTCGACGCCTACTGGATGATCCAGCAGTCGATCAAGGCCGACGACCCGGTCGTGTTCTTCGAGCCCAAGGGTCGTTACTGGGAGAAGGCCGAGCTCGACGAGTCGTCCACCCCGGCCCCGCTGTTCACCAGCAGGGTGGTCACAGAGGGCACCGACGTGACGCTGCTGGCCTACGGACCGAAGGTGAGGACCTGCCTCGAGGCCTCGATCGCGGCCGCCGCCGAGGGCCGCAGCATCGAGGTCATCGACCTGCGCACCCTGTCGCCGCTGGACCTCGACCCGGTGTACGAGTCCGTCCGCAAGACCGGGCGAGCCATCGTGGTGCACGAGGCCGTGGTCAATCTCGGCATGGGCTCGGAGATCGCGGCCCGGATCACCGAGGACTGCTTCCACTCGTTGGAGGCGCCCGTGCTGCGGGTCGGCGGGTTCGACACGCCGTACCCCGCCAGCCGGGTGGAGGAGGAGTATCTTCCCGACCTCGACCGGGTGCTCGATGCCGTCGACCGCTCGCTGGGCTACTGAAGGGTGAGGCGTCGCGTGAGGAACGAACGGGAAAGCCGGAACCCGACCGTTGGCACTGAAGGGTGAGGCGTCGCGTGAGGAACGAACGGGAAAGCCGGAACCCGACCGTTGGCACCGAAGGAGACGGGCATGAGTGACGTCAAGGAGTTCCGGCTGCCGGACGTGGGCGAAGGTCTCACCGAGGCCGAGATCGTCGGCTGGAAGGTCAAAGCGGGTGACACCGTCAAGGTCAACGACGTCATCGTCGAGATCGAGACCGCCAAGTCGCTGGTGGAACTGCCCTGCCCGTTCGCGGGTACGGTGAGCGCCCTGCTGGTCGAAGAGGGGGCGACCGTCGACGTCGGCACCCCGATCATCGCCGTGCGGACCGGCAGCGCAGGGACACTGCCGGCCGCCGACGCGCCATCGGCCGCCGACGCGCCGCCGGCGGAGTC
>JALZKQ010000074.1 GCA_030859165.1 Actinomycetota bacterium | reverse complement strand
CGCCAGGGCCGGTGAGCCAGCGCACCGAACGCGATACGGACGTCGCGGACCGTGCCGCCCGACAGGTCCAGCGCGACGGCGACGGAGCCGAGGGCGAACGCGTACGACGCGCGGTCGCGCGCCTTGCGGTAGGCCGAGCGACGCGTGCAGGCCGACCCGGCCGGCAGCTCGACCGTGGTGACGAGGTCGCCGTGTCGCAGCGTGGTGTCCCGGCTCGGGTCGTCGCCGGGCAGCCGGTAGAAGTCGTCCATCTCGAGGACACGGTCGCCGTCGGAGCCGCTGACGTGCACCCGGGCGTCCAGCGCGGCGAGCGCGACCGCCATGTCGGAGGGGTGGGTGGCGATGCAGGACTCACTCGCCCCGAGGACCGCGAGGTCGCGGTGGGACCCGGTGCGCGCCGGGCAGCCGGAACCGGGCTCGCGCTTGTTGCAGGGCTTGGTCACGTCGGTGAAGTAGACGCATCGGGTGCGCTGCAGCAGGTTGCCGCCGACCGTGGCCAGGTTGCGCAGCTGACCGGAGGCCCCGGCGAGCAGCGCCTGACTGAGAACCGGATAGCTCCGCCGGATCCGCTCGTCCGCGGCGAGGTCGCTGTTGGGGGTGCCGGCGCCGATCAACAGGCCGCCGTCGGGCTGCTCCTGCACCGCGCCGGGCAGCACCGCCGACACGTCCACCAGCAGGTCGGGAGCGGCGACGCCCAGGCGCATGAGGTCCACCAGGTTGGTCCCGCCGGCGAGGTAGCGGGCACCCGGTGACCCGCTCACCGTGGCCACCGCCTGGCCCCGGTCGACGGGGCGGTCGTACCCGAACGGCCTCATCGACCGGCTCCGCCACGGCCGGCCCCGGCGGCGTCCAGGATCGCCGGCACGATGTTGGCGTAGGCGCCACAGCGGCACAGGTTGCCCGCCATGCGCTCGCGTACCTCGGCAGCGTCCAGACCGGCGGGCCCGGCCGCCGGCGCCGTGACCGCGCTGGGCCACCCGGCATCCACCTCGCGCAACATGCCGACCGCCGAGCAGAGCTGGCCAGGCGTGCAGTAGCCGCACTGGAAGGCGTCCCGCTGAAGGAACGCCTGCTGGACCGGGTGCAGGTCGTCACCGTCGGCGAGCCCCTCCACCGTGACCACGTCGCGGTCCCCGACGGCGACAGCGAGCACCAGGCAGGAGTTGACCCGGCGGCCGTCGAGCAGCACCGTGCAGGCGCCGCACTGGCCATGGTCGCACCCCTTCTTGGTTCCGGTCAGCGCGAGGTGCTCGCGCAAGGTGTCGAGCAGGGAGGTGCGGTGGTCGAGGTCGAGGCGGTACGGCTCGCCGTTGACGCGCACGCTGAGCGTGCTGCTGGTCGCGTGGGTCATACCGCGAGCCTAGGTAACCCGGACCGAACGTGCGAGGCGGCTCCGCCCGTAGGATCGGTCGCATGCGTGCTCACCCCATGCCGGTAGCGGACCGGTAGCGGACCGGTAGCGGACCGGGACCGGCCGGGCTCGCGCGGGGAGCTGAAGGGGAAGGTCCTGCGATACGCCGCCGGCTCGGCGCTGGCCACGGTCTGCAGCGAGGCGACGTTCCTGCTGCTGTACGGCGCCCTGCAGACCACGCCGGCGGTCGCCTCGACCGTCGGCTGGCTGGCCGGGGCGGTGCGCAACTACTGGCTGAACCGCACCTGCACCTGGCGGCGTCGCGGCAGGCCGAGCCTGAGGCGCGAGGTTCTTCCGTACGTCGCGATCGTGCTCGGCACGCTGCTCGTCGCCGCAGTCGCGACCACAGAACCGGCACCATCAGGCACAACAGGATGACCTTGCCCTGCCACATCCGGATCAGGAACAGGTTCCCTGGCGCCGCGTAGCCCGGGCCGCCGTCGAACAGCAGGAACACCAGAGCCAGGGTCAGGGCTACCGCGACCGCTTCGACCCGCCACTCCCGCAGCAGCCGCCACAGCGCCAGCACGGACAGGAACGTCGCCACCGGAGGTACGAAGAGGTACACCACCGACGCGGCGTGCACACCGCTCAGCCGCGCCAGCGTCCCACCCAGTGCGTCGTAGGAAGCCACCGGTGGCCAGCTGGACATGGGGAACACCAGATCGGAGAAGATCGTGTCCCGTACCGGGAAGGTGCCGTGATCGGCCACCCACTGCGACAGGTTGACGTAGTAGAGGTCATCCGGGTTGGGCCACACGGTGAAGACCGACAGGGCCGCCAGCACGGTCGCCCACGCCAGAGCCACCGCCACACCGGTCGGCCTGGTCGGCCTGGTCGGCCTGGTCGGCCTGGTCGGCCTGGTCGGCTCAGGGTCGTGGTCGTGTCCCTGCACCGCCGGAGCGGATCCGGCGGCTCGTCGCAGGTGCAGCACCGCCACGGCCGTGCCCGCGACCGCAGCCACCAGCCACAGCGCGGCCACCACCGGCCAGCTCGCATTGGTCGCGACCAGCACCGCCGCGGACGCCGGACGCCACCGTGACAGCAACCAGGACGGGCTCGCCGAAGGACGAGTCGGCCGCTGCTGTGCGTGCGCCCGTGCTCCCGGTCGGGTCCTGCTCTCGCGGCGTGTCGACCCGCCGTCGGTGCGCCCACCGCGACAGCAGGAACCAGCCCGCCAGTGCGCACACCTCCATACCGACCGCCCACGGCACGTCGAGCCGGAGCAGCAGACAGACGTGGTACACGACCGTCCAGGTGGACAGCACGACCACGACCAGGTCCAGCAGGCGATCGCAACCGTGCGTCAACCAGGGCAGGTGGGTCCGGTCCTCGCGTGGGAGAGCGGCCGGCGGCGGACGTGGCAGCGTCCGCGTCACCGGGCACCCGTCGTTACCGGACCATCGCCACGAGCGGCCTTGTTCATGCCTGTCAACCCACGGTCCACCCGGTCGCCGGCACCGAGGACACGCCTCGGGGCCACGCCGGTGCCCCGATCCAGCGGCACGCCGCTGCACGATCCACCACGGTGACGCGATACTGGTGACCGCGACCCCCGCAGGTCGCGACATGGAGGGGTGAACGCATGGAGTGGTGGGTCTGGCTGCTGATCGTGGTCCTGGTCGTCGGCGTCGCGGTGGCGGGGTTCGCCTGGCTGCAGGCCAAGCGGCGCAGTGGCGGTGTCATCAGCGGTGGCCCCGGTGCCCGTGGCGGCGAAGGCCCCGGTGCCGCATGAGCGTGCTGATGCGGGCGACCGAGGTCATCAAGCGCCCGGTCGTCACCATGGCCGGTGAAGCCGTCGCGCAGGTCAAGGACGTCGTGTACGAAGGGGATGGCGGTCACGTGGGCGGATTCACCCTCGCCGGTCGTGGCCTGTTCGCCGGGCCGCTCAAGGTCGCCCTCGCGTGGGAGTCGGTGAGCGCGCTGGGCAGCGACGCGCTGATGATCCGCGACGAGGGTGTCTTCGAGTCGCCCGAGCAGGTGGTGTCACGCTCCACCGCCCGGCGCAGTGACGTGCTGGGGTCGCGCGTCATGACCGACGACGGCACCGAGCTGGGCACCATCACCGACGTGATCCTGGACGTCACCGAGGTGGCCGACGTGATCGGCTACGAGGTCGACTCGAGCCCGTCGCTGGGCAAGGACGGGCGCCGCGTCTTCATCCCGCTGCCGGACACCCTGTCGGTCTCCGGTGAGGCCCTGATGCTGCCAAGCGCAGCCAAGGACTTCGTCTCCGACGACCTGGCCGGCTTCGGCGCGGCGGTGCAGGAGTTCCGTACCCGACTCGCGGGCGGAGCCAGCGCGTGAGGTTCTCCGAGGCAAAGAACCACCGGGTGATGAGCGTCAGGGACGCCGCGACGGTCGGCAGGCTGCAACGCATCGCCGTGGATCCGGCCACCTCGAGCATCGCGGGGCTGAAGCTGCGCAAGACAACGGGCGAGGGCGACACGCTGGCCTGGTCGGAGCTGGAGGCCTTCGGGCGTGACGCGGTGACGATCGACTCCGCGGACCGCATCGTGCGCGCGAGCGGTGACCTGCAGCGCCTGCTCAGCAAGGACTACGCGGTGCTCGGCAAGCGGGTGCTGTCCGTGGGCGGTGTCGACCTCGGAACCGTCAAGGACATCGACTTCGACATGGGCAGCGGTGCTGTCCTCACCGTGATCACCGAGCGGCACGAGGTCCCAGGGACAGGCATCGTCGGGCTCGGCTCGTACGCCCTCGTGGTCGACCCCGCCCGTCGGTGAGTCGGGTTCTGCCTGTCGTCGCATCCTCAGCGATGGGCAGCCGCGCGGCCGAGCACCGCGTCGAGCATGGGCTCGCTCAGCCGGCCGGTGAACGTGTTCTGCTGGCTGGGGTGGAAGCAGCCGAGCAGCAGCACATCGTGGCCGTCCGCTGCGACGAGCGCAGCCTCGCACCCATGCCCGAAGACGGGCCTCGGACGCGGAACCCTGCCGTCGAGGGCGCGCACCGACCGCAGCACGGCGTCGAAGCCGTAAGAGCCGAGCGCGACGATCACCCGCACCGACGGCAGCACGTGACGCAGCTCGGCGACCAACCAGGGTGCGCAGGTGTCGCGTTCGGCGATCGTGGGCCGGTTGTCCGGCGGGGCGCAGCGCACGGTGGCGACCATGCGGGTCCCGACCAGTCGCTGTCCGTCCCCTGCGTGCCGGCTCGTCGCTCGCGCGGCGAGTCCCACCCGGTGCAGTGACGCGAACAGCCAGTCGCCGGAGCGATCGCCGGTGAAGATGCGTCCGGTGCGGTTGCCTCCGTGCGCGGCCGGCGCCAGCCCCACGATCAGCACCCGCGGTGCCGGGTCGCCCCAGCCGGCGATCGGACGGCCCCAGTAGGGCTCGCCGGCGAAGGCCGCCCGCTTCTCGCGTGCCACCCGCTCGCGCCAGCCGACCAGCCGGGGGCACGCCGTGCACACCGACGTCCGGGCGTCGAGCAGCGACAGCGTCGGCTCACGTGCGAGACGCGCGACGTCGGCAGGCTCACGTGCGACCTCGGTGTCGGACGTCGCCGGGTCACCGGTCCAACCCGTACCGGCCGGCACCGGGCTCGGGAACGCCATCCCGGTCACCGGGTGCGGCAGGCAGGCTCCCTCACCCGGCACGGTCGGCCGCCGTACCTCCGTCGGGCGGACGGGCGTCGTGGCAGGAGGTGCCTTCCCACCATGCTCCGAGCGCGGCCAGGGTCTCGTCACCCAGCGGGTTGACGCCGGGACCGGCCGCCAGCGAGTGGCCGGCGAGCACGTGCAGGCACTTGACGCGGGTGGGCATCCCACCCGCTGAGATGCCGTCGATCTCGGGGACGCCACCGAGCCGGACGCGGGCCGCGAGGTATGCCTCGTGGGCACGGCTGTAGGCCGCGGCGAGAGAGTCGTCGGTCTCGAGCCGCTCGCTCATCTCGCGCATCACACCCGAGCCCTCGAGCCTGCCGATCGCTCCCGTCAGGCGCGGACAGGTGAGGTAGTACGTCGTGGGGAACGGCGTGCCGTCGTCGAGGCGGGGCAGGGTGGTGAGCACATCAGGATCACCGCACGGACAGCGGTGCGCGACGGCGTGGACCCCACGGGGTCGGCGGCCGAGCTGGTTCTCGACGGCGCGCAGGTCCGCTGCCGTGGGCGCGGTCACTGCCCGCCGCCGGGCCGCTCACGGGAGGGCCGCAGGATCTTCCTGGGGTCCGGCGGCGCGGGCTCCGC
The DNA here is from genome assembly GCA_030859165.1 of Actinomycetota bacterium. GTDB lineage: Bacteria > Actinomycetota > Actinomycetes > Propionibacteriales > Nocardioidaceae > JACCXZ01. The sequence continues at coordinate 15,173 of JALZKQ010000074.1, read as the reverse complement.
GGCGTCGGCCTCGGGGTCCTGACCCGCTGTCTCGATGCTTGCCCACATCAGGGCGTACCAGTCCTCGGGCTCGGACTCCTCCACCAGGGCGTCGGGTGGAAGCACCGTGTCGCCCAGCGGCTCGCCGTCCGCCCCGATCACCCGGTAGCCCACCTCACCTGGGAGCACCCAGCCGAGGCGCACACGGGCCTGCTGCTCGATGAAGGCTGGATCCTCCCAGCGCAGCTTCGCCTGTCCGAGGTCCTCGATGTGCTGGCGGGTCTGCGTCAGCTCGACCCGTGCCTCGGCAACCTCGTCGCGCTGCTGCAACCACGCCCGCAGGCTGGAGGCGTACGAGATGACCAGCACCAGCAGGATGAGGGCCACCACCGCGGCGCGTCCCGAGAAACGCCCGCCCTCGGCAATGTTCGTGCCGTCCGGCTCGGGCGGCGTGCCGTCGGCCCGGGTCGTGCTCGCCCGTGCTGCGGTGGGGCGCGTGCCATGGGACCTCCTGCTGGCGGAGCGAGCGCTCGAGGGCGCACCCGTACCCCGGGCGCCGGCTCGACGCCGGCGGTCGGGGGTGCGTGGTGTCGGGGCCACCTGGCCTGCTCTCAGCCGTGCTCGGAGTGCCGCGGGAAGGCCTGGCGGCCGGCGTAGCGAGCTGCGTCGTCGAGCAGCTCCTCGATGCGAAGCAGCTGGTTGTACTTGGCCACCCGCTCGGATCGGGCCGGAGCACCGGCCTTGATCTGGCCGCAGTTGGTGGCGACCGCGAGGTCCGCGATCGTCGTGTCCTCGGTCTCGCCCGAGCGGTGGCTCATCATGGCGCGCATGCCGCTGCGGTGCGCGAGGTCGACGGCGTCGAGGGTCTCGGTGAGGCTGCCGATCTGGTTGACCTTCACGAGCAGCGCGTTCGCCGACTGCTCGTCGATGCCCCGCTGCAACCGCTGCACGTTGGTGACGAACAGGTCGTCGCCGACCAGCTGCACCTGCGACCCGAGGCGTTCGGTGAGGGCGGACCACCCGGCCCAGTCGTCCTCGTCCAGCGGATCCTCGATCGAGACGATCGGGTACGCGTCGACGAGCTCGGCGTAGTAGTCGGTCATCTGCTGCGCGGTCCGGATCGAGCCCTCGAAGGCGTAGCCGTCGGGCGTGTGGAACTCGGATGCGGCCACGTCCAGCGCCAGTGCGATGTCGGTGCCGAGCGAGAGGCCGGTCAGCTCCACGGCGGTCGCGATCAGGTCGAGGGCCTCGCGGTTGCTGTCGAGGTCGGGGGCGAACCCACCTTCGTCACCGAGCCCGGTCGCCAGCCCGCGCTGCTTGAGCACCGACTTCAGGGCGTGGTATACCTCCACGCCGTGTCGAAGAGCCTCGGAGAAGGTCGGGGCACCGATCGGCGCGATCATGAACTCCTGGACGTCCACCGCGGTGTCGGCGTGAGCGCCACCGTTGAGGATGTTCATCATCGGTACCGGGAGCAGGTGAGCGTTCGGGCCGCCGACGTACCGGAACAGCGGGAGGCCCGCGGAGTCCGCGGCTGCCCGCGCGACGGCCATCGACACACCGAGGATGCCGTTGGCGCCCAGGCGTGCCTTGTTGGGCGTGCCGTCGAGGTCACACATGGCCTGGTCCACGAGCCGCTGGTCGTCGGCGTCGTAGCCGAGGAGCTCCGAGCCGATTTCGTCGAGCACACCGATCACGGCCTTCTCGACGCCCTTGCCGCCATAGCGCTCGCCACCGTCGCGCAGCTCGACGGCCTCGAACTGGCCGGTCGATGCCCCCGACGGCACGGCAGCCCGCCCGATGGTGCCGTCGTCGAGGGCGACCTCGACCTCGATGGTCGGGTTGCCGCGCGAGTCGAGGATCTCGCGCGCGCCTACGGCTTCGATGCTGGCCACTGGAGCTCCCGGTGCGATCGAGGATGTCGGTGTGTGGACGAGCGCGGGTGACGGACAGTGCCTCACCCTATCCGCGCTGGTCCACTGCAGCGGGTACGGCTCGCCCCACACGTCGGGGCCGTCCTCGTCTCGGGGACGGCGGGTCTCAGGACTCCCGTTCGACTGCTCGGGCCGCCTCCTCGAGCGCGCGAAGGCGCGTACGCAGGGCTTGTTCGGCGTCCACCCCGACCGCGTGTGCGCGACGTACGAGATCCAGCAGGGCGTCCCCGATCACGGCCGCGTCGTCCACTGCCCATGGCAGGTTGTCACTGCCCATGGGATGCAACCCGTGGGCAGTGAGGTTTACCAGGGTCCCCTGGTAAACCGCAGCAGGCTCGAGGCTGGAGCGGGACAGACGGCTGAGGATCTTGTCCGCCCGGGCCAGCGCCGGCAAGGCGGCCGGGACGCCGTCGAGGACCGAGTCGCGCTGCTTCTCGGTGGCCTTGATGGATTCCCAGTTGGCCTCGACCGCGTACGCGTCGGACGCCGTCACGTCGGCGAAGACGTGCGGATGACGGCGGATCAGCTTGTCCACGATGCCGGCGGCGACGTCGTCGATGTCCCAGGGGGCAGTCGGGTCGTCGGCCGCCACCCGGGCGTGGAACACCACCTGCAGCAGCAGGTCACCGAGCTCCTCGCGCAGGTGGTCCCGGTCGCCGCCGTCGAGGGCTTCGAGCGTCTCGTACGTCTCCTCCAGCAGGTACGGCGCGAGACTGGCGTGCGTCTGCTCGCGGTCCCAGGGGCAGCCGGTGCGCAGCCGGTCCATGACCGCGACCAGATCTAGCAGGCGCGCTCCGGGCACGTCGTAGGAGCCGTGCACCACCTCGACGCTCACCCGGCCCGGGCCACCGGTCACCAGGTGCTCGGCCCAGGTGCGCGTCCAGGAGGTGTCGCCGTGTGGCGCGAGCCAGACCACGCTGCCCGTGGTCCCGGCGACGAGCTCGGCCACCTCGTCAGGGCTCTCGCGCACCGCCAGACCGGCCGCGACCACCGCACGGGCGACGGGGTCGCTGCGCGAGGGCGTCAGTCGCACGTCCGCCGCACTCAGCAGCCGCCACGCCTGCGCACTCAGCAGTCCGGGGTCGACACGCGGACTCGTGACGAGAACCTGCAGCCGCGACGCAGCCACGAGCCTCAGCCGCAGGTCTGGGTCGGCGGCAGCTCCGGCTCGTCGCCGGCGGACACCGAGAGGCTCTCGGTGCTCGCCTCGAGGTCGGAGTCCAGGCCGATCCGTGGGTCGAGGGTGATCTCGGCCCCAGACACCTTCTCGGCGACGTACTCCTGACCCGCCGCCACCGGGTCGGGGGTCGCTCCCTCCGGGTCTACCTCCTGGCCGATCGCGGCATGGATCGCGCTCAGCTCCTGCGACTTGGCGAACAGCTCGAGCAGCGTGTCCTGCTGGTCGCCGTCCAGCTCCTGCACCACCGGTGGGAGGTCGGACTCGTCGATCGCGATGTCGGCCGGGCTCACCTCGACGCCGAGCTCGTCAGCCGCGTCGCGGGCCAGCTCGAGGCGGACCAGGACGCCCACGACCTGTGCTCGCAGCTCCTGCCGCCCGACCGGCTGGGCGCCCGAGGCGTTCGGCTGGGCCTCGGCGAAGGCGGTGGAGGCATCGCACAGCGCCGCGGTGTACCCGTCGACCTCGTCCAGGTCGATCCGGGTGCCGTTGACATCGGCGGCGGCACCGGGGTGCACGCCACACCCGCCGGCCAGCGCGATCGCAGCCAACGCCACGCCGGCGCGTCCCCTGCTGCTGTCCACGTGCTGCCCTCTCGGATCCTCGTTGCCTCGCCCACTGCGCAGCCTAGCCGCGGCGCTCAGGAGCTCTGGGCCGCCACGGGCACCCGGTCCAGCACGGACTCGATCACCTCGCGGCACCAGGCCAGCAGCGCTTCGTCCTTGAGGGCCTGTCCGCCGACCGGGGCGGTACGCGGTCGCGGCACCAGGATCGTACGCGCGGCGACCTTGACCACCGTGCCCGGGTGCAGCCGCTGCAGGCGCAGCCGGCCGGACTCGGGCAGCTCGACCGGCCCGAAGCGAACCGTGCTGGCGCCCACGGTGATGTCGCTCAGATGGGCTGCCCTGGCTCGCACGCGCAGCCGCGCCACCTCCAAGAGGCTGAGCACCGGACCCGGCGACTCCCCGTAGCGATCGGTCAGCTCGGCGCTCACCTCGTCGATCTCGGCGTCGTCGCGCACCGCGGCCAGCCGCTTGTACATCTCCAGCCGCAACCGCTCGCTGGGCACGTACGTGTGCGGCAGGTGCGCGTCGACCGGCAGCTCGAGCTTGACCTCGGCCTCCGGCTCCGCGGCGTCGCCCCGGAACTCCGCGACCGCCTCGCCCACCAGGCGTACGTACAGGTCGAAGCCGACGTCGGCGATGTGTCCGCTCTGCTCTGCGCCGAGCAGGTTGCCCGCGCCACGGATCTCGAGGTCCTTCATCGCCACCGCCATGCCGCCGCCGAGCTCGGAGTGCTGCGCGATGGTGGCCAACCGGTCGTGGGCAGTCTCGGTCATCGGTTTGTCACCGGGGTAGAAGAAGTACGCGTACGCCCGTTCGCGCCCACGCCCGACCCGGCCGCGCAGCTGGTGCAGCTGGGACAGCCCGAGCAGGTCCGAGCGCTCGATGAGGAGCGTGTTGGCGTTGGACACGTCCAGCCCGGCCTCCACGATCGTGGTGCACACGAGCACGTCGAAGCGCTTCTCCCAGAAGTCGCCCATCACCTGCTCGAGCTGGTGCTCCCCCATCTGCCCGTGCGCCGAGGTGACCCGCGCCTCCGGCACCAGCTTGGAGATCCGCTCGACAGCCTTGCCGATGCTCTGCACCCGGTTGTGGATGTAGAACACCTGCCCCTCGCGCAGCAGCTCGCGGCGGATGGCGGCCGTGACCTGCGAATCCTCGTAGGCACCCACGAAGCTGAGCACCGGGTGGCGCTCCTCCGGAGGTGTGGTGATCGTCGACATCTCCCGGATCCCGGTGACCGCCATCTCCAGGGTCCGTGGGATCGGAGTGGCCGACATGCTGAGCACGTCCACCCCGACGCGCAGGTGCTTGAGCATCTCCTTGTGCTCGACGCCGAAGCGCTGCTCCTCGTCCACGATGACCAGACCCAGCTTCGGGATCTTGACCTCCGGCGACAGCAGTCGGTGCGTTCCGATGACGAGGTCCACCGACCCGTCCGCGAGACCGGCGATCGCCGCTGCTGCCTCCGTGTCGCTCTGGAATCGGCTGAGCGCACGGAGCACGACGGGGAACTGGGCGAACCGTTCGGCGAAGGTCGCGTAGTGCTGCTGCACCAGCAGGGTCGTCGGGACGAGCAGGATGACCTGCAGGCCGTCCTGGATCGCCTTGAAGGCGGCGCGCACGGCGATCTCGGTCTTGCCGTAGCCGACGTCGCCGCACACCAGACGGTCCATCGGCACGGTGCGCCGCATGTCTGCCTTGACCTCCTCGATCGTGGAGAGCTGGTCAGGGGTCTCGACGAACGGGAACGCCTCCTCCAGCTCGCTCTGCCAGGGCGAGTCCGGACCGAAGGCATGGCCCTTCGTGGCCTGCCGGGCCGCGTACAGCTTGATCAGCTCCCCGGCGATCTGGCGGACAGCCTTGCGCGCCCGGCCCTTGCGCCTGGCCCAGTCGGCCCCGCCGAGCCGGTCCAGCGAGGGCTGCTCGCCGCCGACGTAGCGGGTGACCTGGTCGAGCTGGTCGGTGGGCACGAACAGCCGGTCGGCGGGTTGGCCGCGCTTGGACGCGGCGTACTCGACCAGGAGGTACTCGCGGGTCGAGCCCTGCACGGTGCGCTGGGCCATCTCGACGTAACGGCCCACGCCGTGCTGCTCGTGGACGACGTGGTCGCCGGGCTGGAGCTCCAGCGGGTCGATCTGCTTCCTGCGCCGGCTCGGCAGCCGCTGCTCGTCGCGGGTACGGGTGGATCGCTGACCCACCAGGTCGTCGGTGGTGACCACGGTCAGCCGCAGTGGCTCGCTGACCAGGCCGTGCGGCAGGTCGCCGCACACGATGTGCACCACGTCGGTGTCCAGGTCCTGCGCCGTGGCGGCGTCTAGCGACCCCTGACGGCGGGCTGCTACGTCGTGCTCGGCGAGCACCTCGACCGAGCGTTGCGCCTGGCCGGGCCCGGGCGTCACCAGCACGACGCGGTATCCGCCGGCGAGCCAGGTGCGTACGTCGGCGATCGCCTGCTCGGTGTCACCGCGGTAGGCCTTCGTCGGCGTGCACGGCAGCGTGCGAGTCTCGACGGCTCCGACCCGCTCGTCGACGTCGACGGACACCAGCTCGCCGAGGGCGTCGCGCAGCGGTGGGCGGGCGGGGCCGGCGTCCGGGTCCAGCCCGAACGGCGACGTGCTCCACCACAGGTGCCCGGCGGCCAGCGTCGCGAGACGCACCTCCCCGAGCTCGCGGTACGCCGCGGCGCCGAGGTCGATCGGGGCCTGGCCACCAGAGGCCGCGGCCGCCCAGGACGCGTGCAGGAACTCCTGACTGGTGGCGACCAGGTCGTGGGCGCGCGCCCGTACCCGCTCGGGATCGCACACGAGCACCGCGCAGGACGCGGGCAACAGGTCGACGAGCATCTCCAGCTCGTCGACGAGCACCGGCGCCAACGACTCCATGCCCTCGACCGGATGGCCCTCGGCGATCTTGGCGAACAGCTCGGCGAGCTCCGGGTGCCGGTCGCGCAGCTCGGCGGCGCGGGCACGGACCTGCGGCGTCAGCAGCAGCTCACGACACGGCGGCGCCCACAACCGTCCCAGCACATCCAGCGAGCGTTGGTCGCCGACAGAGAACGACCGGATCTCCTCGACGGTGTCGCCCCAGAACTCCACCCGGACCGGATGATCCTCGGTCGGTGGGAAGACGTCGACGATGCCTCCTCGCACGGCGAACTCCCCGCGCTTCTCGACCAGGTCGACCCGGGTGTACGCCGCGTCGGCGAGCCGGCGCACGACGTCGTCGAGTTCGTGGTCGCTGCCGGCGGCCAGCTCGACCGGTTTGAGGTCGCCGAGCCCCTTGACCTGCGGCTGCAGCACCGACCGCACCGGCGCCACCAGCACCTGCACCGGCCCCGTGGACGTGCCCGGGGCGCCGGGGTGTACCAGCCGGCGGAGCACCGCGAGACGGCGTCCCATGGTGTCCGAGCGAGGAGAGAGCCGTTCGTGCGGCAGCGTCTCCCACGCGGGGAAGTGAGCGACGGTACCGGGATCGAGCAGCTCGCCCAGCGTCGCGGTCAGCTCCTCGGCCTCGCGCTCGGTCGCGGTCACGACCAGCACGGTGCGCGAGGAGCCGGCCGGCTCGAGCGCCAGGGCAGCGGCGAGGAACGGCCGTACCGCCGGTGGGGCCGTCAGGTCCAGGGCGCGCAGCCCCCTGCGGGCGTCGGCGAGAGCGGTCGCGAGCGTGGGCTCGGTGGCCAACGTGGTGCGCAGTCCGGCCAGGGTCATCGGCGGCTCAGAGGCTCCTGTCAGGGGTGGCGCGGGAAAACGCAGCCACCCCACGTCAGCAGGAGGCGGGGGTCCGGCGCGCGGCAGTCGGTGCCGGTCCCATCGTACGAGCCGCCGCAGGGACCACTACGACGAGGTGTCCCAGCGTTCAGGGTCAGGCTGCCGGGAGCACCACCGTCCAGGTCGTCGCCGTCGACGACGTCGCGTCCGACGTGGCGACGCGGCCCCCGTAGGTGCCGGCCGGTGCCGGCGCACCGGAGTCGGCGAGCAGGCTGGCGATGTGCCCCGGCCCGCTGCCGAACGCTGCAGAGCGGGACGTGACCTCCGGGGCGGCGGTCCAGGCCGTGGTGTTCGGCGACTTGCTCGCCCAGTACGAGAGCACCCATGCCCCGGCCGGAGCCGTCGCGTTCGGGGTGGAGCGGTCCGCCGACGTGTTCGTCTCGGCCTCGGACGCGACGGTCAGCTGACCGGATGCGACACCCCGGTAGACGGCCACCTGCACCGTGCTCTTGGCGCCTCCACTCATCGGCAGATCCACCCGTGCACCCGCGTCCCCACCAGCCACCACCTTCGTCCAGGCCACCGTACGCATGGTCCTGGACACCTGGTTGCCGACCTGGGTCCAGTCGGTGACACCCGTGGGAGCGGACACGGTCCGGTCGTTCCGGTTCATCGAGTGCATCAGCACGAGGCGATCTCCCACGGCTGCCGAGCCCGGTACGACGACCCACGGGGAGCTGCCCGTACGGGCCACGGCCGCATCGGCGACGAAGTCGACCGGCGATTCATCGGAGACCGTCGCCGTGACGGTGCGCGAGGTCGAGTCCGACGCGCCGCGGTCGTCCACCACGGTGAGCGTGACCTCATAGCTGCCGCTGTCGGCATACGCGTGCTCCACCGTGGCGCCGGCGCCGGTCCCGTCGTCTCCGAAGGACCAGGAGTAGCTCGTGATGTCGCCGTCGGGGTCTCGCGAGCCGCTCGCGTCGAAGCTGCAGCCGCCGTCGACGCAGGACGCCTCGAACGCCGCCTGCGGCGCCTGGTTCTGCGCCTCTGGCGCAACCGTGGACAGGAACACGGCCCGGCCCCGCCAGTCGGTCCCACCGGTGGCCGGTGAGTTCACCACGACGGCGGTCCCGACCGGCGCACCGCCGAGCAGGCTGACCTGCCGGAGGGAGCCGTCGGTCCGGTCGACGACGTACAGGTCGTCGCCCTCGATGAACATGCCGCCCGCCCGACGCCAGTCGAACGCGCCGGTCAGGGTGCGCCGCACCGGCGAGATGATGCCGCTGTCCGGCACGAACGCCTGCCAGTACAGCGTGGCGTCGTTGAGCCGGGTGTAGTAAAGCCGCCCGTCGGCATAGGCCATGCCGGTCACGTTGTTCAGGTCGCCATACAGGGCCGGGACGACACCGTCGTAGGTGTCGCCGTTGCCGGGGCTTCCGCTGCCGGTGTCGACCCCGGCCCAGTCCGGATCGTTGTACGGGTCGATCCGCACGTCGGGTCCGAATGTCGTGCCGTCGAAGGACCGCTTGTGCAGGTAGCGGTCGGTGGAGCCGTAGAACAGGTCGCCCCCGATCATCGTGGCGCCGCGCACGGTGGACCAGTCCAGCCCTGGCGTGGCCACGGTCTGCTGGTCGCTGGTGGTCCTCCCGTCGAACCAGACACTGGTCGCCGACTCGCTGGCGCTGGGGATGGCACCCTGGACCAGCACCTCGATGCCGTTGATCAGCGGGTTGTTCGCGACGTGCGCGAAGTCGATGTCGATGGTGCCGTCGCTCACGACGTCGAACGTACGCATGGTGCCGGTCTGGTCACCGACCGCGGTGACGATGTCGTAGTCGTCGAGCACCGTCGTGCCTTCGACAGCGACGTCGAACGTCCGTGACCCGACGGCGCTGGTGCACCCACAGCGGTTGGCGAAGTACAGCCGGACCTCGACCTCCGTGCCGGACGCCACGGGCAGGTCCCACTCCAGCGCGGTCCCGCCGGCGGAATCCCAGCGTTCGCTGTCGAAGATCTGGCGGGGCGTGCCGGTCGGCACCGTGCTGTCGACGGTCGGCACCGGCGTCCAGGTCGCCGAGCTGCTGCCCGACGTGCGCAGCGTGCTGTCGGCCCCGTTGTCGGCCGACCAGTCCGGCCCGGAGTCCGTCGATCCGATCGCGGGTCCGCCTGCGTTGATGCGGTAGAGGATCCCGGAGCTGGTGTCGGAGCCACCGATCAACGCGGTCCCCGGCAGGCGACCGGTGGCGGTGGACGCCAGGTCGCGACCGTTGTCGTAGGCGAAGAACGCCAGTCGCGGGCGCCGGTACCGGCGGTCGCCGATCCAGATGGTGTCGCTCGCGATCCACACGCCCGCCTCGGTCGGAAGAACGTGGAAGGCCGCTACCCCACGCGGGTTGCGGCCGGGGTTCCAGTCGACCGGGACCCCGGTCTGCGCGTCGTGCGCGGACAGCCCCGCTCGCGGCACCGCGCCCTGGCGGGCGTTGTCGCGGCCGACGTTGTTGTTCATCCACCGCTGGTGACCGCCGACATAGACGACGCTGTCGGTCGCGGCTACACCCCATGTCGTGTCACCGCCGGAGTGGGCATCCCAGCTGGGTTGCTGGGACGTCCCGCTCCTGAACGTCTCCCAGCGCGCCGCCGTGTCGCACAAGCTGCCCGAGTTGGCACCGCCGGTGGTCGTGACGACGAACCAGGAACCGTCCGGGGACATGTCCAGGCCGCGCATGTAGCTGTCGAAGGCGTGCTTGAAGCAGTACGGCTTGTAGCGGTCGGTCTGCCAGTCCAACGCGACCGCCGCCTGGCTGCCGAACAGGTCGACGACCACGAGCTGGTCCCGGTCGAGCCCGTCGACCCGCTTGAAGTTGCCCATGGCGACCATGCGGGACCCTTCCGGTGTCACCTGCAGCTCGCGGACCCCCACCGCACCCTGCGCACCGGAGCCGGTGTCGTTGTGGTGCTCGGACACCTGCAGGTCGACAAAGGGGTCCAGGTCGCCCGTGGTCGCGTCGAGAGCGGCGAACCCGCCGTGGTCGACCCCGCCGGCCTTCGTGAAGTAGCCGCCCACGTACAACCTGTTCTCGTGGAGGGCGAGCGTCTGGATGCTGCCGTTGGTCACGGCCGGGCGGAACTCCTCCACCCGGTCCCCGGTCGCCACGTCGAGCAGCACGACGTGGCTGGCCGTGGCGCCGTCGACCGTCGTGAACCCACCCGCGACGTACACCGTGCCCGGCACGGGTCCGGGGAGCAACGTCTCGACCGGGCCGTCCACCCGCGGCACGAAGGTCTGGCTCACCGCTGCGGTGGTGGCGTCGAACGCGAACAGGTTGGTACGGGCGTACTCCTGGCCACCCATGGGCTCGGCGACGGTGGTGAAGGTGCCGCCCGCGATCATCGTGCTCCCGACCTGGGCGATCCGCTGCACGTTCCCGTCCAGGACACCGGGGGTGCGCGTGGACGGCACCTCGCTGGGCAGGTCGACCGAAGGATCGGCAGCCACCGCGGCGGCCGTACCGGGCGGCACAGTCGCGGACGCCGAGGTCGGGGACACCGCCAACGCTGCGGCCAGTGCGGTGGCGATGGCCAGATCGACCAGACGGTGCAGCATGGTGCCTACCCAGAGAGAAGAGCGCGACTACGTACGGACAAGACGGACTCCCGCCGTGACGAGTGAAGCCGGTGACGGTGCTGGTGTCTGCGAAACAGCCGGAGCGGGCGGCCCAACCGCGCGACTATCGACGCAGTGCCAGGGTCCGGTCACCGGGTGCCACGAAGTCGGCGCGGCCCGCGCTCACCGAGAGACGTCGTACACGATCTCGTCGATGACACCGTTGAACTGGTCACTGGATCCTGAGGCGACCGCTCCCGCAGCGTCGAGCTTGCCCCCCACCGACAGCGGCACGGTCCGGGGGAACGTCACGGACCCGATCGGGCCCCGTCCGGTTGCAGAGTCGAAGCAGACCGGCCCGGACGACGTGAGCTTCCATACGCGGATCGTCACCGCCTGGCCGCTGCGCGAGCAGAGTATGCGGTACCACTGCTGACGTTGCACCGACCTGGCCCGTACCACGACCGCGCCGCCGTGACCACTGATCCGGCACCGCGGCACGCCGCCGTCGACCTGGACCTTGTACTGGGCTGCCTCGGCGTACAGACCCCGCTGGACGAGATTGTCCCCGTCGTCCAGGGTCGAACCGCTCGAGACAGAGTTGAGGTGGAAGTCGACCCCGAAGCTGAAGTCTGTTTCGCCCGGGCTGAAGGGATCGTTCGGGCCTTCCCTCCGGACCCGGATCGAGGCGCGTGGCGGATCCGACTGCCCGCTGTGAGCCGGCAGCCGTGCCGCCCACCCGCCGCGTCGATCGAGTACGCGTACGGCGGCGCCACCGTCGCGGCTGACCACCTCAGCCCTGACGGGTGCCCACCCTGAGCTGCGCAGCCGATGCAGCGGGTCGCCGGCCGTCTTGGCTCCACCGTCGAGGGCGAGGCGCAGGGCGGGAACCTGCACCGCCGCGGGAACGGGTGCACTGCCCCGGCCGGGAGCCGATCCGGGCGTCGCGTTGCTGTGTGCCGGTTGCTCCCCGTTCGGGGTCGAGACCACCAGGACGGAGGCCGTCAGCGTGGCGAGTGCGAGCCCGGTCGACGTCCGCATCGGTCAGGCCCGCTCAGCTGTCCACTGTGCGGCGACGAACGCGGTGATCGCGTCGGCCAGCTCGGGACGGCAGACCAGCAGGTCGGGCAGCATCGGATCGGCTCGGTTGTACTGCAGTGGCGCGCCGTCTGCTCGGCTGGTGTGCAGGCCGGCAGCGCGCGCGACCGCCACCGGGGCAGCCGAGTCCCACTCGTACTGGCCCCCGGCGTGCACGTAGGCGTCGCTGATGTCGCGTACCACCGAGATGACCTTGGCTCCCGCCGAACCCATGGGCACCAGGTCGGCTCCGATGTGCTCGGCCAGCGCCTCGACGAACGCGGGCGGGCGGGATCGGCTGACCGCGATCCGGGGGCGCGCGGAGGACCTGGCCGGCACCACCACGGGAGCACCGGTGTGGAAGGTCTGTCCGAGGCCCGGCTGGGCCACCGCTCCGGCTGCGAGGTCCCCGTCCGCCCACAGGGCGACGTGCACGGCCCAGTCGTCTCGAGGTGGCTCGGAGAACTCCCGCGTGCCGTCGACGGGGTCGACGATCCACACGCGGGTGGACGACAACCGCGCGGCATCGTCCTTGCCTTCCTCCGAGAGCACGGCGTCACTCGGCCGGTAGGCGCCCAGCAGGTGCATCAGCAACTCGTGGCTGTGCAGGTCTCCGGCGTCCTTGAGCGCACGGCCCTCGAGCCCGCTCCCCCTGACCCGCAGCAGCTCCTGACCGGCAACCGTGGCCAACCACGCCGCCATCGCGTGGTCATCGCCGCGAACGTCCGCTGGCGCAACCGGAGCCGTCGGGGGAAGGGTCATCGCAGCTGCCTGTTCTGCCTCGGGACACGGCGCCGGCGGCCGTGCACCGGGTCAGCGTAGTGCGCGACGTGGTGCCGGATGAGGTCGACGCGGACGTACCTGCGTGTCGCTTACGAACTCCCCACGGCAGATGCCCACCTCCCATGGGTTGCAACCCATGGGCGGTGCGGTTTACCAAGGGACCCTGGTAAACCTGGGACGAGAGGGGCGGGTGGAGCGCGCTCGGTAGCATGGTGCCCGCGTCAGGCGCCCGTGCGGTGCTGACCCCCGTCACCCGTGCGGAGGGTGGTCCTGCTGGCGCCCACGACGTGACAGGGGACGACCGGCGATGGAGTCGACAGGACACACCATCCCCGTGGCCGGCGTCGCCGCCCCGGTGGTCGTCTACATCGCCGGATCGGGCCGCTCGGGCAGCACGCTGTTCGAGCGGCTGCTCGGGCAGCAACCGGGATGCGTGAACATCGGCGAGCTGATCGAGCTGTTCCGCAAGGTGAGCATCAGCGGTGAGCGCTGCGGCTGTGGCGAGCTCTTCGAGCAGTGCCCGTTCTGGCGTCACGTCGGTCAGCGCGGGTTCGGCGGCTGGGGCGTCGAGACGATGCAGCAGGTCGCCGCGCTGCAGCGGCAGGTGGGGCGTCAACGCCACTTCCCCGAGCTCGTCGCACCGCGCAGATCGAGGGCCACGAGTGTCAGGCTCGCAGCCCTGGGCGATCGCTACGCCCGGCTCTACCGGGCCGTCGCCGAGGTGTCCGGAGCCTCCGTCGTGGTGGATGCCAGCAAGTGGCCCGCGCACGGGCTGGCCCTGGTCCGCAGCGGTGCCGTCGACCTGCGGGTCATCCACCTCGTCCGCGACGTGCGGGGGGTCGCCTACAGCTGGGCCAAGTCCGGGGTCGCCCGTCCGCACGCCCACGATGCCGGTGGGACCGCGGCGATGGCCACCCACAAGGTGCGCCGCACGGTGGCCCGGTGGAGCGCGTTCCAGCTGGAGTGCGAGGCACTCGTGCGCGTGGCTCGGCAGTCGACCAGGGTCAGGTACGAGGACCTCGTCGGTGACGCGCGCAGGACGCTGGTGCGCGCATTCGACGAGGTCGGCCTTCCGGAGCAGGCGGCCGCGGTCCACGGGATCGAGGGCCGGCACGTCAACCTCGCTGCCAGCCACGGACTGGCCGGCAACCCGTCCCGGTTCGTCCACGGCGAGATCGAGCTGCGACTGGACGAGGCCTGGCGCGCCGGCATGCCCGCACGCGACCGGCGTGCGGTGACCGCACTGGCCTCGCCCCTGCTGCTCGGCTACGGCTACCTGGGCACCCGGGCAGGCGGCACGTGAACGCCGATGGTCCTTCGTCGACCGACGCGCTCCCCCTCGTCTCGGCGGTCCTGCCGACCCGGGGACGTCCCGACCTGGTGCGACTGTCGGTGCAGGGAGTCATCAACCAGGACTACGCCGGTCGGATCGAGCTGGTCGTCGTGCACGACCAGGAGGAGGTCGACACGACCCTGACCGACCTGGCGACCGAACGGCGCACGGTCGGCGTCGTCCGCACGCAGCGCAGCAGCGGCCTGGCAGCCGCACGCAACGCGGGCCTGTCCCACGTGCACGGCGACTTCGTCGCCTCCTGCGACGACGACGACGTGTGGCACCCGGCCAAGATCAGGCTCCAGATGGAGCGCATGATCGCTGAGCCGGACCTGGTCGTCCTCGGCACCGGGATCCGGCTGCTCTTCGACGACCGCACGGTGGACTGGCCGGGCGACTCGGCCCGCGTCAGCCGCGCCGCGCTGCTGCGCTCGCGACGCAAGGAGCTGCACTCCTCCACCCTGCTGATGCGCCGCTGGGTCTTCGACGCCGTGGGCGGGTACGACGAGCAGCTCCCGGCCGGTTACGCGGAGGACTACGAGTGGTTGCTGCGGTTGTGCACCAAGGGCGAGATCGGTGTCGTCAACGAGCCACTGGCCGACATCCGCAAGAACACCACCTCGTGGTTCCGGGAGCGCTCCGAGGTCGTCGCCGAGGCGCTGGAGTACCTCCTGCGCATCCACCCAGAGCTGACGCAGAGCCGGCCCGGCCATGCTCGAATCCTCGGTCAGGTCGCCTTCGCCCATGCCACCCTCGGCCACCGTCGAACGGCGCTGCACTGGGCCGTGCGGGCCCTGTCGCGATGGCCGGTCGCGCCACACGCCGTACTCGCCCTGGTCACCGCGCTCACCGGCCTCGACCCGCTGCGGTCCCTGCGCCTCACGCGGTTCTTCGGGCGCGGCATCACCTGACATGGACGTCCGCCCCCCGGTTCTCGTGACCGGCGTACCACGCTCGGGCACCACCTGGCTCGCCCGTACCCTCGCGTCCGGGCCGGGAACGGGCATGCC
>JALZKQ010000052.1 GCA_030859165.1 Actinomycetota bacterium | reverse complement strand
CGGATCGGGACCACGGCCATCGGCGGGTCGATGGAGGAACGCTTCCGGCACCGGGCGGGGCCGATGTTCTCCCATCTCGTCGACGGCGTGATCGCCGGTGGAGTCCCGCACCACAGCTTCGTCGTGTTCTGCATCTACCCGTGGGTCGGGCTGCTCGGTGACGACCGCAGAGCTGCGCAGGCCCTCACCGTGCTGGACCAGTGCCGCATCCGCTGGGGCCGGGTGCTGGCGCTGCACGGCGACCGGGTGGTCGTCGAGTCGTCCCCGCTGACCTGGGACGGCCGGCGTCTCGGGTTCGGCCCGCTGCAGACCGAGACCGTCATCCGGTCCTTCGACGGGGTCGGCCTGCTCGCCGGGATCGAGGTCGGCGACTGGGTGTCCCTGCACTGGGAGTGGGTGTGCGACCGCCTGAGCGCGCGTGAGCTCGCGTCCCTGCGGCACTACACCCAACGGCACGTGGCGATCGTGAACGAGGCGGGCGCCCGTTCGGGGCCGGCCATGACGATGGGCTGAGCGCGCCGAGAGGGGCCCTCAGGTGCCCAGCAGCCAGTGCCGGTGCAGGCTCCACGAGACCTCCTCGTCGACCCGGCACCGCGGCGGACCCGGTTCGCGGATGAGCAGGCTGCCGGTCGCGGTCTGCACCAGGTGGTCCGAGTGCGGTCCGCGGAACCACACGGCACTCACCCGGGCGGTCAGGTCGCCGCCGAGACTGGCCCATCCCGGTCGTACGAGGAGTCGCCGGTCCCCCTCGACGAGCACGGATGCAGGACCCGTCAGGCGGGCCGCCCACAGATCCGCCGGCTCGTTGTAGACCTGCTCCGGCGTACCGATCTGGACGATCCGTCCGGAGTTCAGCAACGCCACCCGGTCGGCCAGACCGAGGGCCTCCTCCGCATCATGCGTGGCGTAGACAGCGCCCGCACCGCTGGCCCGCTGACGCGACACGAGCTCGGCGAGGAACAGCGCCCGGACGTGGGTGTCGAGGTGCGCCGTCGGTTCGTCGAACAGGTACAGCGACGCCTTGCGCGCCAGCGCCCTCGCCAGGCCGACCCGTTGCTGCTCGCCGCCGGACAGCTCGGCCGGCCGCCGGTCCGCGAGATGGGCGATCCGGAGCCGCTGCAGGACCGTGCGGGCCTCTTGATGGGCCTGCGCGCGGGGCAAACCCCGTCGCCGCGCGGGGTAGGCGACGGTGTCGATCACCGAGAGGTGCGGCCACAGGGCGTAGTTCTGGAAAACGACGGCCACGTCGCGGCGTTCGGGTGGCTCGGCCCGCCGAGCCGATGCGACCAGTCGTCCGTGCAGCCAGATCTCCCCGCTGCTGGGTGGTCGGAACCCGGCCACGGCGTACAGCAGCGTCGACTTGCCCGACCCGGACGGGCCGAGCAGGGCGAGCACCTCTGCGGACGCGACGCCCACGCTGACCTCGTGCAGCGCCACCACGTCGTCGTACTCGACGGTGAGGTCGCGGACGTCCAGCACCTCGCGCGCGCCGGATTCAGGCATGCGCAGACCCACCGGACGTCCGAGCTGGCGCTCGCTGCGGATGCCGCGATGCGCGTTGCGGTGCCCGCAGCCAGCGCAGGGTCAGCCACAGCAACAGCGCCGGAACCGCCATCGCAACGGTGAGCAGCACGGCCAGGGCCGCCGTCTGGCCGATCTGTCCCAGCTCCTGGCTGTTGAGGACCACCACCGCCAGGGTCTCGCTGCCGGGGCCGTAGAGCAGGCTGGACATCGTGACCTCGTGCAGCGCGATGAGGAAGCAGACCAGCCAGGCGCAGAGCAGGGCGGGAGCCAGCGGCCGCAGGGCCACGGTACGGACCGCGGTGAGCCAGTCGGCTCCGCTGGCGCGGGCCGCGTGCATCTCCTGCGGCGGCAGCCGGTCGAGGGCGCCCGAGATCGGCCGGTGGGCGAAGGCCCACAGCTTGGCAAGGTAGGCCAGCAGCACCAGCGTGAGGGTGCCGCCCAGCCATCGCCCGTAGGTGATCAGCAGCGCCACCGCCAGGGTCGACCCGGGGAGCACCAGCGTGAGCGTGATGAGGGTGCCCAACCAGCGCCCGGACCGGCCGCGTTCGAGGACGGCGACACACCCGCCGAGCACGGTGAGCAGGGTCGCGGCGAGGAACGCCAGCCCGAGGCTGCGGCCGACTGCCTCCACCGTGCGCTGGTCGAGCACCGACGCGACGTTGTCCAGGGTCCAGTTGTCGGGGGTCGGTGGCAGCCCCACCGCACGGGTGAGCGCGGCTGCCACCAGCGCCAGGAGCGGGAGCGCCACCGCGACCAGCAGGTAGCACCCGAGCCCTGCGGCCATCCATCTGCTCGCAGCGCGTCGCACAGGGACGATCGGTGCGCCCTCGGGCTGCGCCACCCGAGTCGCCCGCAGCCGAGGACCGAGGACCGCATCCGCCGGGGCGATGACGAGGCCCGCGAGAAGCACCAGCAGCAGGGCGAGGACCACCGCCTCGACGAAGGAGAAGGGGTCGCTGCCACGAGCCAGGTTGGCGTAGATCCGCGTGGTCACGGTCGCGAACCCGGCCGGGGAGCCCATCACCTGGGGGATGGCGAAGGTCCCCAGTGTGAGGACGAACACCAGGACCGATGCCGCGGCGATGGGTGGACGCAGCAGCGGGAGGGTGACGGTGCGCAGCACGGTCACGGCGCTGGCCCCGCAGGCCCTGGCCGCCCGCTCGAGGTTCGGCTCGTCGCGAGCGGCCAGCCCGACCGCAGCGAGCAGGTACGCCAGGGGGACGGCGTTGACCACGAGGACGACCAGGACGCCGCCGGGTCCGAGCACCCCCTCCCACTCCAGCCCGAACAGTGCGCTGGTGAACCCGGCCCTGCCGTAGGCCTGCGTCCAGCTGTAGGCCAGCACGAACTCCGGGACCACGACAGGCAGCAGCACGCCCACGCGCCAGAAACCTCGTCCGGGCAGGTCGGCCCGGCGCAGGCCAAGCGCCATCAGGGTTCCCGCGGGCACGGCGAGCACGGTGACCAGCACGGCCAGAACGACGGTGTTCAGCACCGCCGTACCGAGGCCGGGAGCGGTCAGGACCTCGTCCAGGTCGCCGGCGTGCTCGCGCAGCACGACCTGGACGAGACGCGCGATCGGCAGGACGACCAGCACGACGGTCGATCCCACGACCAGGGCCACCGCCGCCCGCCGCCCCGGTCCCGCCGCACCGATGCGACGTTCGGCGCTCATCCGCCGAAGAGCTGCTGGTAGCTGCTCAGCAGCTCATCGGTGTCCTCGGCGATGGCCGGCCAGTCGGGCAGGACGACCGGGGCGCCCGCGGGGATCGTCGGTCCCGAGACGTCGGGCAGGGTCGAGTAGGAACCGGCGTCCGCCAGCGTCTGCTGGCCCGGCTCGCTGATCACGTAGGAGATGAAGTCCTGCGCCACCGTGGAGTCGGCGCTGTGGCGAGCGAGCGCGATCGGGCCGTAGATGGCGATGCCGCCGGGCTCCGGCCAGGCGACGTTGACCGGCGACCCCTCCTCCTCGGCGACGTACGCC
Source organism: Actinomycetota bacterium (assembly GCA_030859165.1). Taxonomy (GTDB): domain Bacteria; phylum Actinomycetota; class Actinomycetes; order Propionibacteriales; family Nocardioidaceae; genus JACCXZ01. Next base: position 4,439 of record JALZKQ010000052.1, on the reverse strand, counting down.
TCGTTGGCGATCGTGATACCCGCCTCGTACACGCCTTGCGCCACCCCGACGGTCACGTCGGTGGGACTGCTCACCTGGACCGCGCCGTTGCGCTCGAGGTCGGCGTAGAAGTCGAGACCGTATCCGTCCGCCTCGGCCAGGTAGCCCAGCGTACCCAGTGCGGACGCTGCGAAGCTCGGGTCCGGGATGGCCGTGGCGCCGGCGAGTTCGGGATCGGCCAGATCGGCCCAGGTCTTCGGCGCCGGGACCCCGTCTCGGTGCACCGCGACCATGTAGAGCACCTGGGCTCCTACGTAGTCAGCCGTACGGAACTCCTCCGGCACGGCCGAGACATTCTCGGGTGTCCAGCCGCCGACCAGGCCCTGGTCCACGTACCCCTGCATCGTGAGCGGGTCGCAGCCCCAGACGACGTCCGCCCGCAACCCGCCGGAGCGGGTGTCGCCGGCGACCCGCGCGTTGAGCTCGCCGGTGGGGGCACGGAAGAGTTCGACCTCGCTGTCGGGGTGGTCCTGCTCGAACTCCTCCAGCATCGGTTGCACGGTCGTGTCGCTGATGCAGGTGTAAAGCGTGATCCGATCGGCCCCGTCCTCGCCGCCGCAGCTCGGCAGCGCCAGCGCGAGGACGAAGAGGGTCGCGGCCGTCCTGATGGGCACCGCGGTCATGGGCACGCTCCTAGTCGTCGAGACCCTGCTCGATGGCGTAGCGCACGAGCTCCACGCGGTTGTGCAGCTGCAGCTTGCGCAGAGTGTTCTGCACATGGTTCTGCACCGTGCGGTGCGACAGGAAGAGACGTTCGGCGATCTGCTTGTATCCCAGGCCCTTGGCGACCAGGCGCAGCACCTCGGTCTCGCGCTCGGTCAGCCGGGGAGCACCGGGCTCCTCGGACTCCGGTGCGTCGAACAGCCGGCGATACTCCCCCAGCACCAGCCCGGCCAGCCCCGGGGTGAAGACGGCGTCGCCCTGCGACACGCTGCGCACCGCAGCGATCAGCGTCTCGCGGGAGGCGGACTTCACCAGGTATCCGGTCGCGCCGGCCTTGACGGCGTCGAGCACGTCGGCCTGCTCACCGGACGCGGACAGGACCAGCACCCGCAGCGACGGATCCTCGGCCACCAGGGTCCGGGTGACGTCGACGCCGTCGGGTTCGGGGATCTTGAGGTCCAGGACGACGACCTGCGGGCGGGTCGCCTTGGCCCGGTTCAGCGCCTCGGTCCCCGTCCCGGCGGTGGCCACCACGTCGTAGCCGGCCTCGGCGAGGTCGCGCGCGACCCCGTCACGCCACATGGGGTGATCGTCGACCACCATGACCCGGATCACGGGCACACCCTAGCCCCGCGCCCCCGGGTGTTGCGGGTAGCGCAGCTCCCACTCGGTCCCCTGCCCCGCCGCGGTGACGAGCTCGGCGCGGCCTCCCAGGTCCTCCATCCGCCCGCAGATGGACTTGCTGATGCCCATCCGTCCCTCCCGGCGAGCCGCGTCCAGCCGTCCGGCCGGGATGCCCGGACCCGCGTCGCGCACCGACAGGACGACCTCGTCGATCGTGTCCTCGAGCAGGATCCACACCGGCGCGTCGGACCCGACATGGGCATCGACGTTGTCCAGACAGGCCGACACCACGGCGAGCAGCTCGGTCACGACCGCGTGCGGCAGCACCACCGGCCGGGCAGGCGTGGCCACCGACACCCGCGGGGACGCCAGTACGCCCAGCCCGGCAGCCAGATCCGAGCCGGACGGCGCTGGGGCGCTCAGGCCGGCATCCTCATGGGCGGCGGTGTGCACCAGCGCCCGCAACGTGGCCTCCTGCGCACCGGCGAGCCGGCCGAGATCGGCGATGCCCGATCCCGGCTCGGCACCACGGCGCGCCACCATCGACAACACCTGCAGGACACCGTCGTGCACCGCGCGGGCCAGCCGCTCACGCTCCGACGCGACAGCTGCCAGCCGCTGCGAACGGGCGCGCTCGACCGCGCTGTGGCGCAACAGGGTCGACACGTAGCCCACGACGAGCGCAGCCAGCAGCATCAGGAAGACGTTGCCGACGGTGCTGGTCGTGACCTCGACCCGGACGGTCACGTCGGCGAAGCAGATGATGAGGGCCGCCAGCAGCCCACCGGTTGCGCCCCGGTGGACGGCGACGGCCAGCACCGCCGCGGCCACCCAGTACGTCGGCACCGTCGGGGCGTGCAGCTCCCGCATGGACAGCGGCTCGACCAGCAGCGAGCTGTACATGGCCAGCACGGCGATCAGCAGGTCCAGGCCGAACACCCACGGGCGACGGCGGGCAGGTTCGTCGTAGAGCCAGGTCGCGACCCCGGACCACACGACCATGACGGCGACCACGGTGACGCCGAGCCACGGCCGCTCGAAGTCGCGCCAGCGCACCGCGTTGACGCCGACCGCGAACAGGAGCATGACCGCGCGCAGCACCGCGAGGGCGCGCATCATCTGCGTCTCGACCTGCCCCGCGGCCGGCTCGCTCAGGAGAGTCACGAGGTCACGTGATCACGAGGAACGGGAGGCAGGCGGCTCGTCGGCGTCGGCGACGGCCGCGACAGCCTTGGCGGCTCGCTTCGCCTCGTCCTCGGCGTGCTTCGCGTCCTCCTTGGCCTTCGGCGCGTACACGTCGACGTACTCCTGCCCGGACAGTCGCATCAGCTCGTACATGATCTCGTCGGTGACGGCCCGCAGGATGTAGCGGTCGCCCTCCATGCCCTCGTAGCGGCTGAAGTCCAGCGGCCGGCCGAACCGTACGACCGGGCGTGCCCGCTTGCCGAAGATCTGGCCGGGTGGAGCGATCACGTCGGTGTGCAGGAGCACGGTGGGCACGACCGGTACCTTCGCCTCCAGCGCCATCCGGGCCACGCCGGTGCGACCGCGGTAGAGCCGCCCGTCGTGCGACCGGGTTCCCTCGGGGAAGATGCCGAACAGCTCCCCCTTGCCCAGCACCTCCAGACCGGACTTGATGGCTCCCTCCGAGGCCCGTCCGCCCGAGCGGTCGATCGGCACCTGACCGGCCCCGGAGAAGAACGTACGCTGCGCCCAGCCCTTGAGGCCTCGCCCTTCGAAGTACTCCGCCTTGGCCACGAACGTCACCCGCCGGTTCAGCGCGAGCGGCATGAACAGCCAGTCGACGTAGCTGAGGTGGTTGCAGGCCAGGATGGCCGGGCCCGCCTCCGGCACGTGCGGGCCGCCCTCGACCTCGGGACGAAAGACCGTCTTGAGGAGTGGTCCGAGAAGAACCCACCTCAACAGCCAGTAGAACACCGCGGATCCCTCCTCATGACAGCGAAACCCTACTCGCGCCGGCCTTGTCCGGTCAGCAGGACGAGGGACGCCTCGCCGCAGGTCCAGTGCGCGTGGCACGATCAGGGCAGGCACCATCGCCGCCGAGGAGGCGCAGTGACACGGCAGCCGCAGAGCGCACCCTTCCACGCCGACGGTGGGCGGCTCGGAGTGCTGCTGTCGCACGGCTTCACCGGCTCCCCGGTGTCGATGCGTCCGTGGGGACAGGCACTGGCCGGCGCCGGCTGGTCGGTCCGCATCCCGCTGCTGCCCGGGCACGGCAGCACGTGGCAGCAGATGCAGCGCACCCGGTGGGAGGACTGGTACGCAGAGCTCGACCGTCATCTCAGCGACCTGCGCCGCGAGTGCGACGCGGTGGCCGTCGGCGGGCTGTCCATGGGCGGCTGCCTGGCTCTACGCCTGGCCCAACAGCGGGGCGACGACGTCGCCGCGCTCGTGCTGGTCAACCCCGCCGTTGCCTCGACCAACCGACAGCTGCTCGCGGTGCCCGTGCTGCGGCACCTGGTGGCGTCACGGCCCGGGATCCGCGACGACATCAAGAAGCCGGGGGTCACCGAGGGGGCGTACGACCGGGTCCCGCTGCAGGCGCTGGCCTCGATGATGCAGCTGTGGCGCGTCGTGCGTGCCGACCTCGCCGCTGTCACCCAGCCGCTGCTGGTGCTGCGCTCGGCCGTGGACCACGTCGTCGACCCGTCCTCCACGCGGATCGTCCTGGAGGGCGTGAGCTCCTCGGTCGTCCGTGAGGTGGTGCTGCACAACAGCTACCACGTCGCGACGCTGGACAACGACGCACCACTCATCGTCTCGGCGAGCCGCGACTTCCTGGCCGAGCACGTCGGCGCCCCGCTCGAGGAGGTGTCGCATGAGCTCTGAGCGTCCCGAGGACGTCGACGAGGCGTTCGCCCGGTTGGTCGCCGGCTTCCACGACCCCCCGGACGCTACCGGTCGCGACGCCGTGCCCGGCGCGCCGGACGCTCCCCGGTCCCATCCCTGGCCCGCGGCGGAGGACCTGGACGACACCAGCAGCGACATCGCAGCCGAGCCCGAGGCCTCCGAGCGCCCCGACGCTGCCGGCTCCCCCGACCCGCCTGTGCCTCCCGGCGACGAGCTCGTCCCAGCCGGCCCGGGTACCGACA
>JALZKQ010000021.1 GCA_030859165.1 Actinomycetota bacterium | reverse complement strand
GGCCTCGGACATCTCGTGCATCCCACCGGTCAGCACGGACCCGGTGCTGCGGCGCTCATCCGTGACAGCGCACTCGACATGTTCGGGCTCGGCACCCGTGAGGCGGCGGTCGCCGCCGCGCTACGCGAGGACTACATCGCCCTTGCCCACTTCCCGCCCTCCACCGAGATGGACGAGCCGTTCATGGGCCTCGTCTCAGGGCTGGCCGGAGTTCGCGTCATCAGCCGCCCTCGGGTGGCGACTGCTGGCATCGACGTGCGCAACGGTGGTGGTTGGCACGTCGAGGTGGAGGTACGCGACGGTGCGGGGGCCAGAGAGCAGCGCCATGCGGGAGCCTTGGTCGAGCGAGCCAAGGTCCTCGCGGTCGCGTACCGGCTCGACATCATCGACGCTGCGGTCACGTCGGGGTCTGATCACGGCTGGCAGACCGTGCACCGGTTCTCGGCTGTGTCCCCGTAGAATCGCCAAACGCCGACGACCACGAAAGGTCCCCTCTGTGAGCAAGTCGAATACCAACCGCGAACGCCGCGACATGGTCGAGCAGATGCGCAGGCAGGCGCGGGCTTCCGAGCGGCGTCGCACCACCATCGTCATCGCGGCCTGTGTCGCCGTGGCCCTCGTCATCGTCAGTGTGGCGGGCTACAGCATCATTCAGGACCGCCAGGAGACCGCGGCCCTGAAGAAGAAGCAGCTCACCGACATCGGCGCCGCCGCCACCGATGCCGGGTGTGGCTCGATCCAGGAGGAGAAGGCCACCGGTGGGAGCCAGCACACCACAGACGCTGTCGACTACGCCGTCGTTCCGCCGTCGTTCGGTGCTCATAACCCAGCAGCCGACGACTCCGGGAGCCACTTCTACCGCACGTCCGACCGGCCTGAGGTCGAGAACCTCGTCCACAACCTCGAGCACGGCTGGACCATCGTCTGGTATGACGAGACGATCGCCGACGACGCCGATCAGATGCGGCTGCTGAAAGCAACCGGTGAGAAGTTCGACGCCGAGGGCAACAACCCGGAGTTCAACATGATCATCGCGCCGTGGACCGAGGACGACGGCGGCGGCCGGCCCATTCCCGACGGCAAGCACATCGCTTTCACCCACTGGTCGATCCATCAGCCGGTGTACAAGCCGCCGACCAGCGACGCGTCGCCACCGTCGTTCGGCCAAAGCCTTTACTGCGACGCGTTCTCGGGCGCGGCGCTCGACGACTTCATGAAGAAGTACCCCTACGACGACGCACCCGAGGGCTACCTCTGGCACCCGTGAGCGGGCTGCCGCCGGCTCGCCACTGACTACCTTGGGAGGGACGTCCTGAAGTTGCTTCTTGCGACGTTCGGTGTGGGAGTGGTTTCGTCGGTCTTTCCCCTTGTCAACATGGAGGTCTACGTCGGCGGGGTCGCCGCCACTATGGACGACTTCAACATCTGGCTGGTCGCACTGGTCGGTGGCATCGGGCAGTCTGTCGGCAAGGTGCCGTGGTACGAAGTCAGCCGGAGCTCGATGCAGTGGGGCTTCGTCCGCCGCCGGATGGAGCGTCCGCAGTGGCAGAGTCGCTACGCCAAGGTCAAACAGCAGAGCCACGACAAGCCGTGGCTCGCCGCCGCTTTGCTCTTCACGTCGGCTCTGGTCGCCCTGCCTCCGTTGGCGATCACGGCCGTGCTCGCCGGCCAGCTCGAGGTCGACCGGGTGCTCTTCCACGCCACCATCATCGTGGGGCGCACCCTGCAGTTCGCCGTGTTGCTCAGCGGCGTCGCCTGGCTCACGCACCTGTGACTCGTGTGTGTCGCCACCTCATACGTCTGACGAGAAGCGGACGCCGCCGTCGGGGATCACCACGTCGTTCCAGATACGCGCCCCTGCCAACAGCTCGCAGCGCGTTCCGATCTGCGCTCCGTCGCCCACAACGGCGTCGCGCAGCAATGTCCCACGACCGATCCGCGCCCCCGGACCCACGACGGAGTTGATGACCCTGGCGTTCGGCGAGATCCACGCGCCTCTCGCCACCAGGCTCCCGTCGAGCACGGCTCCATGCTCTACCGTCACTCCGGGCCCGACTGCGCTGCCGCCCTGGAGGGAGGCCGTCGCCGCGACCGAAGCGGTGTCGTCGATGAGACTCTCGGCGGGCGGGCGCACATAGGCCGCACTGGCAGCGATCCCGCGGACGACGTCCGAGGACCCCAGGCAGAGGGCCGCCGGAGTGCCGACGTCGAGCCAGTAGCTGCGGTCAAGGAAACCCGAGACGGCGCGGTCTGCCGCCAGCAGCGCAGGAAAGGTCTCTCGCTCGACCGACACCACTCGGCCGGCGGGGATCTCGTCGATCACGCGACGGGAGAACACGTAGCACCCCGCGTTGATCTGCCGACAGACAGGGTCCGGCGACTTCTCCAAGAAGTCCGCGACATTGCCGTCCGTGTCTGTGGGGACACTTCCGTAGGGACGGGCGTCGTCGACCTCGACAAGGTGCAGCGTGACGTCGGCGCGGCGGCGGCGATGGTGGTCGAGCTGTCCCGCCAGGTCGTGCCCGCTCAAGATGTCACCGTTGACGATGACGACCGGATCGTCAGGTCCGGCAGCCAGGCTTGGGGCGGCGTGACGGATGGCTCCCGCCGTCCCGAGTGGCCGCGCCTCTGTGACATAGACCAGCTCGACCCCCCATCGCCTTCCATCGCCCAGCTCAGGCTCGAACTGCTCGGCATGGTAGCTCGTGGCCAGCACGACGCGGGTGACGCCGGCATCGGCAAGCTTGGCCAGCTGGTGGATGACGAACGGGACTCCCGCCAGCGGAAGCAAATGCTTGGGACCGTTCACCGTGAGCGGGCGCAGTCGCGTCCCTTGGCCTCCGGCGACGATGATCGCTTCCACGCCGACATCAAACCAGAACACGCCCCCCTCGAGACGACCGAGCGCGGGGGGAACCTCTTACAGTGAGCGCCATGTCGCCTCCTGACCCGCTGTCCGCGCTGGCGCAGCTGCTACGCACCAGCCCCTCGCAGCCACTCGTGACGTTTCACGACGGCTCGACCGGTGAGCGGGTCGAGCTGAGTGTCATCACGGTGGACAACTGGGTCAGCAAGGTCGCCAACCTGATCGCCGGGGACCTTGGGCTCGATCCGGGCGCCACGTTCGCGGTGGAGCTTCCCGCGCACTGGCAGACAGCGGTGACCGTCCTCGGCGGCTGGGCGGCTGGTCTCAGTCTCACCTCGCCGCAGGCCGACGTGGACCTGCGCATCGTTGGTCCGGATGCACTTGACTCGGCTGCCGACGGCCCGCGCGCCAGCGAGGTGGTGGCCTCGGCGTTACGCCCCCTGGGTGGCCGGTTCCGACGACCGCTTCCCGCGGATTGGTTGGACTTCGCGCTCGAGGTGCCACCACAACCCGACGTGCTGCTTGAGCCGCGACAGGTGGCCGACCCGGCCACCACACTGCCCCACCCGCGGTCGCCGCTGTCGCTCATGCGTGCCGCTGCCGTCGCCGCCGACGTACGAGGCCTTCGGTCCGGCGGCCGGCTCCTGACGGATCTCAACCCCGCCACCGAGGACGGCCTCGTGCGAGGACTCTGCGCCTGCTTGGCTGTCGGTGCCTCACTGGTGCTGGTGGCTGGCGCCGACCCGGCTGTCATCGACCGGATCGCCGAACAGGAGCGAGCCACGTGTCGCGCCTGGACCGCACCCGAGAGGCCGGGTCAGCCCACGAGGTAGGACGCCCAGTCCGCGCCGACGTAGGTGCGAGCAGCGAACCGGCCACCCGGTGCCTTCGCCGAGATCCGAACCCCTGCCAGCAACCACACCTTGCCGTCAGAGGTTCGGCCAAGCAGGTCGCTGCGTCCGTCGCCGGTCAGGTCGCCGGCGCCGAGCAGGGCGTCGTACGACGAGAAACCAGACCCCATCGAGATCGGGTCGTCGAGTCCACCCGGACCGTTGCCCGGGTAGAGGCTCATCGCCCCTGTCGAGCTCCGCACGAGCACGTCCGGAGCTCCGTCGCCGTCCCACAGACCGACCGAGACGACGAGGGCACCGGTCGGCAGGGAGGACCGCATGATGACGGGCTGTCCGAACCCCGCCAGCCCGCGTCCGGGATACAGCCAGATGCGGCCGTCTGACGTCTTCGCCATCACGTCGGGTCGGCCGTCACCGTCGAAGTCGCCGACCGGCGTGATCAGCGAGCGCCCCAGCCAGCCGGCCCAGCCCTGCGTGCCGGCTTCGAAGCCACCGCGCGACGAGCCGGGATAGAGCCTCATCGTGCCGGTGCCCCTCTCCCGGGCCATTGCGTCGACATATCCGTCGCCGTCCCAGTCCCCCACCACCATCACCTGGTCGACGCCAGCCCAGGTTTGGGTCCGGTGTGTGGCCGGCGTCAACCAGTTCTGCCGACGAGCTGGCCGCAGCACCAGTCCGCCTTTCCCCGTGACGGATACGAGGTCCGGTCGACTGTCTCCGGTGAGATCCCGGCTCAGCGACCACGGTCGGATCGCGGTCGGCGTGCTCGAGATGGCCGGGGAGAGTCCGCTGCCCCTGATGTTGGCGAAGATACGAAGCGCCTTGGTGGCCGAGCTGCGCGCGGCCACGTCGGGCCGACCGTCCCCGGTGAGGTCGACGCCCCCCATCGTCTGGTCGTACGCCGTCCAACGGGCCGCCAGCTGAAGCTGTGAGGGGAATTGGCCTGTCCCGTCGCCGAGCAACACCACCAGGGCGCCGCCGTTGCTGCGTGCCAGCAGGTCGCGGCGTCCATCCCGGTCGAAGTCACCAGCGGCACTCAGCTGGTTAATCCCTGACAGGGCAGGAGTCGCGATCCTGGCCGCTCGGAAGGTGCCGTCGCCACGCCCCGGATAGACGAGCAGATCCTTGCTCGTCGTGCTGCGCGCGACCACGTCGGCGAGGCTGTCACCTGTCACGTCACCCGGCCCTGCGAAGAGGTCGGTGCTCGCCCACCGGGTCGATGACTGGAGGGGAGGCGCGAACGTCCCATCGCCACGGCCTGGGTACACGGCAGTCCGGCCGGTCGCAGTGGTGCGCATCATCAGGTCGTCGAGCTTGTCGCCGGTGACGTCCCGGACAGCGCTCACCTGGTCCATCGGAGTGAAGCCGGCGGTCGCGGGCCGAGATGGGTCGAAGCCTGGTGCACCGGTGCCGCGGGCGGCAAGCACGGCGCCGTTGGTGCGAGAGACCAGCAACACGTCGGGCCGGCTGTCTCGAAGAAACGATCGCTCGGGAGACCTGCCGCTGAAGGGGTGCTGGTAGGACGTGGCTGCGGAGATGATGTCGGGGATCTTGGCGTACAGATAGCGACCCGGACACGCCGTCGCGGCGGCGTCTCGGTGTCCGCTGATCGCGTCGAAGACCGTGCCCGCGACCTGCTGCCGGCTCGCGGGCCGCACACCGTGCAGGCTCAGCTTCCACGCGTAGAGACGTGCATAGGCGTCCAGCACCGCGGTCGAGGGCTGAGCTGTCTCGAAGTTGCCGATCGCCGAGGCGGCGAACGAGTTCTCGTTGTAGTTCAGGGTGTGAGCGCCGACGACGGGGAGGGAGATGCCCCCATAGCGGCCCTCCCAGATCCGACCGAACTTGTCCACGAGGAAGTTGTACCCGACGTCGCGCCAGCCCCTGCTCTGGGTGTGGTACGCGTAGATGCCACGCAGGATCGCCGGCACTTCTGCCCGGGTGTAGTCGTTGGCGTTGACGGTGTGGTGCACGAACCCGGCATGCACCTCGCCGTACTCGACGCAGCAGTCACGCAGCCGCTCGTCCGCACCCCAGGCAGCTCGCGAGTTGATCGTCGGCGCCGGCGTGGCCGACGCGCTGGCGACCGGGGCGATTGCGGAGGGTGACTGGCGCGTGGTCGTCTTGGATGCGTCGGCGTCGGCCAAGGTGCCGGTCCTGGGCTCGGACTCCCCTGGATCGACCACCGACAGGTCGAGGCCGGCGGGAGCGCGTCCGGTGTCGCTCGCGACACGGAGCTGGACGTGGTCGACGTCTCCCACCACAACCGGATCGCTGCCCGCCCTGTCGTCTGCCGACTCCGCTGACGACGAGTCAGGCCCGTGGTCGACGTCGTAGTCCATCGGTGTCCACGCCGACCACAGACCATCGGTCTCGGTGCGGATCGCGAGGGTCAGCCCGGCAGGCGTGGCACCCGTCCAGGTGGCGCCGGCGACCGCGAAGCCGGTTGCCGGCGCGGGTCTGCTCAAGGCGGCGTACGACGTCTCGGCGCGCTTGGCCAGCGTCGGACCGAGGCTCGCGACCCCTTGCCGGCTCACGCCGGTCACGGGAAACGAGCGGACGGTCGGGCTCACGGGACGCAGCGCAGGCAGCTGACGTGGCGTTGCGGTCTGCTGGCGAGCCGGGCTGACATCGCTCGGGAGCGAGACCGCACGCACTGGCGGCGACGCGGACGCCTGGAGACCGACGGCCGACGGCACCAGGCAGGCGGCCATCACGGTGGCAAGACAGCCTGCCCTTCGGGCGGGACGACGAGGGCGCACGACGACTCCAATAGCGGCTGAGAGACAACTTGAAGCACAACTGTCACAACAGTCACAGGCACGCACAAGCACTATGGGTGAACTACAGGCGAGTAGTTCCGGCGGCCTGTCTCAGGCTGGGCCTCTCACCTGTCGTCCTCGTCGTTGTCGTCGTTGTCGTCGTAGCCGAGCTTGCGGACGGCGTCCTCCGCCGTGCCCTCGAAGGCCATCCTGCCCTGCTCGAGCACGAGACCGCGGTTGCAGATGCGCAGCACCTGCTTGGGGTTGTGACTGACGAAGACCATGGTCTTGCCCGCCGCCTTCAGCTCCCTGATCTTGCTCATGCACTTGCGCTTGAACGGCTGGTCGCCCACCGCGAGCATCTCGTCGATCAAGAAGATGTCGCACTCGGTGTGCACCGCCACCGCGAAGGCAAGCCGCATGAACATGCCGGAGGAGTAGTGCCGCACCTCGCTCTCCAGGAACTCCTGCATCTCGGAGAAGTCGACGATCGCATCGAGCTTCGCGTCGATCTCGGTCTCGCTCATGCCGAGGATGGCCCCGTTGAGATAGATGTTCTCGCGGCCGGACAGATCGGGGTGGAAGCCTGCTCCCACCTCGATGAGGCCGGCGATCCGCCCACGCGTCAGCACCTGACCCCGGTCGGGCGACATCACCCCGGAGATCAGCTTGAGCAACGTGCTCTTCCCTGACCCGTTCAGCCCCATCAGGCCGATGCTCTCGCCCTGCTCGAGCGTGAACGAGATCTCATCGAGGGCGGTGAAGGACCGGGTGAGCGGCTGTCGCTTGGCCGCGTTGACGACCAGCTTCTTCATGGTCTTGTGGTTGGCGAGCTTGAAGCTCTTCGTGACCCCCTCGACGATGACCGCCTCCGCCATCAGACCTTCTCCGCGAAGCGACTCTCGAGCCGGGCGAAAACAGCTTGGGCGATCCAGACGAACACGAGCCCCAGCACGATCATCAGCAGACCCCGCTGGAACAGGTAGGCGGGCAGCTCCTCGGCCATCGCCTGTTGCGGACGATCAACGGAAGGGACCCAGAAGGCACGGTCGTTGAGCAGTACCGCGATGCACAGCGGGCTCGACAGGTAGAGCTCGTAGACGAACTGGTTGGTCTCCTCGAACCTGTCGGCGATGATCCCGAACGGGTAAATCATCGGCACAGTCCAGGTGATGACGGTCTGCACGACATCGATGATGTTCGCCATGTCGCGAAAGAACACAGTGAGCGCACTGAGCAGCAACGCGACCCCGAGCCCCCAGGTGAGCACGACAGCGAGCGCCATCACCCCCGCCAGGAGCGCGCCGAGATCCGGGTTCCAGCCTGTCAACAGGCAGCCGAAGAAGATGATCACGTACATCGGGATCAGGTGGTACACCGAGACCATGATCGAGGCGACGGGGAACATCTCACGCGGGAGGTTGATCTTGCGCACCAGGGAAGCGTTCTTCATCACCGACTTCGTGCCTGCCGACAGCGCGTTCGTGAAGAACGCCACCATGATCATGCCGGCGAAGATGTGCAGCGCCCTGTTCTCGAGCGATCTCGGTCCGAGGATCAGCCCGATGATGAAGTAGTACACGAGAAACCGCACCGCCGGTTTGACGTACGACCAGGCGAAGCCGACGACCGATGCCTGGTATCGGACGCGCAGCTCCTTGCGCACGAGCAGCTTGAGCAGGTAGCGGCGCCTGAAGACTTCGAGAAGCCCCCCGACCCTGCCGGGGTTGACCATCGGCTCCAAGGGAGCGGCGGAAGGGTAGTCGCGGACGTCGACGCTCACTCGTCGACACCGCCGCTCTGGAGCGGAGCCCCGTCAGCGAAGTGCGGATGCAGCACGTTGTCGTACATCGTCAGCGCCGAACCGATCGCCATGTGCATGTCGAGGTACTTGTAGGTGCCGAGCCGGCCGCCGAAGAGAACGTTCGGCTCGGCCTTGGCGAGCTCGCGGTACTGCAGCAGCTTGGCGCGGTCGTCCGCGGTGTTGATGGGGTAGTAGGGCTCGTCCCCGGACTCCGCGAACCGCGAGTACTCGTGCACGATCACCGTCTTGTCGGTCGGGTACCAGGTGCGCTCGGGATGGAAGTGCCGGAACTCGTGGATGCGCGTGTAGGGGACGTCCTCGTCGGCGTAGTTCATCACCGAGCAGCCTTGGAAGTCACCCACCGGCTGCACCGACACGTCGAGGTCGACGGTGCGCCAGCTGA
>JALZKQ010000092.1 GCA_030859165.1 Actinomycetota bacterium | reverse complement strand
GACCGGCCCGCCGTGGCCACCTGCGCGAGGTCGCGGTGGCTCGCGTGCGGGAACGCCAGGTGCGCCCGCTGGTGGTCGCCTCGGGCGCGGCGCTCGCGGTGACGGCCGGGGTGGCTGCCGTCGCGGTGCCGTCGACGCGCGACGCCACGAGCTTGGAGGAGTCCTGGGTAACCCTCGAGGACCTGATCCCGCAGCTTCCACTCCCTGGGTCGCTGGCGCTCGTCGAGGTGCAACGCGGCGCGGCCACGAGCGGTGGCGTATCGCTCGTCGAGAGCGCCTTCTCGACGTACAACAGCTCGGTGCAGTTCTACCGGGCCCTGCGCGAGCGCGTGCCCGACGTGGCCGCCGAGTTCAGGGTGCCGGAGGAGGGGGAGACCGTGGCTCGTGGGAGGCCTTCAGCGTCAACTCGCTGGTCGACGTCGGGGGGATCCGGTTCCTCGGCGACCACGACCCCCGCAGCAGCGGGCTCACCGCGTACACCGAGCCGGGCGACGAGCCGGTCTCCGAACAGGGCGAACGGCTGGCCTACGTCGCCTGCGAGGACGGCGACGTCGGCACCCTGCTGGTGCACTCACCGAGCGCCGGCCGGGCAACGGCGGAGGCCGGCTGCGCCGACCTGGTGGGCGGCGGTCACGTGCACCGCCAGATCGGCCCGACCACGGTCGTCGCCGCGGACCCCGACCGGAGTACGGCCTACAGCAACGGGACGACCGGCGGTGCAGCCTTCTCGTTCGCGCTCGGCAGCGCCTTGCGCCGCGAGGCACAGGTGACGCCGCTGACCTACCGCGACGGGATTGCAGGGGGCATCCAGCCGGTGCCCATCGCCACCGACGGGACCATCACCGTGCTCGACTACATCGAGCTGCCGGTGCCGACCAGCCCCGACGTCGAGCAGGGGACGCGAGCCAGAGGGGATAGCATCGCGCAGGATCCTGCACCCGAACGGCGGAGCCAAACCGGCATGTCCTTCATCGACGACGCCCTCGCCCAGCCCGCCTGGGCGATGGTCCGGTTGCGCGACGCCGACACGGTGACCGTGCTCGGCGGCAGCCGGACCGACCTGGCCGAGCTGGCAGACGTCCCGCTGCTCGACGGTCCTCCCGAGCAAGGCCGTCGCTTCGACCACCTGGTCCTGGTGCCCTACGCGCAGGTGCGAGAGCGCGGCTTCGCCGCTCATCAGGACGGCACCCCGCTGACGTGCGTCCAGGTCGACCTCGAACGCGAGGTGCCGCTGGCGCAGGCGGTAGCCGCGTTGCCCGAGGGTGGCCTCGAGTTCGGGGGCCCTGGTGGTTTCGAGACCGACGACGTGACGTACGCCGGGGTCGTCGAGGCGATCATCCGCGACGAGATCGGCAACGGCGAGGGTGCCAACCTGGTGATCGCGCGCCGCTGGAGCGCGCAGGCGCAGGACTGGGACCACAGCAAGGCCCTGAGCGTGTTCCGCCGGCTGCTCGAGCGCGAGCGGGGTGCGTACTGGACGTTCTGCGTCTTCACCGGCGACCGGTACCTGATCGGCGCGAGCCCCGAGCGGCACGTGAGCATCGAGGCCGGCAACGTGCGGATGAACCCGATCAGCGGGACGTTCCGGCTGCCGAAGGGCTCGGACACCGCAGGGCTCAAGGCGGCCCTGCTGGACTTCCTCGCCGACGAGAAGGAGATCTACGAGCTCTTCATGGTCGTCGACGAGGAGCTGAAGATGATGTGCGACATCTGCCACGAGGGCGGCCTGGTGCTCGGGCCCTTCCTGGCGCCGATGACCCATCTGATCCACACCGAGTACCTGCTCGCCGGCCGTACGGACCGCGACGTCCGCGAGGTGCTACGCGACTCGATGTTCGCCGCAACGGTCACGGGCAGCCCGGTGCAGAACGCGTGCCGGCTGATCGAGCGGTACGAGCCGGGCGGGCGCGGCTACTACGCGTCCACGATGGCGCTGATCGGTCGCGACGAGCAGGGTCGCCAGGTCGCCGACGCGCCAATCCTCATCCGTACCGCCGACGTGTCTGTGGGCGGCGCGGTCCGGGTGACCGCCGGCGCGACGCTGGTGCGCGACTCCGACCCGGCCTACGAGACCGCGGAGACGCACGCCAAGGCGGCCGGGATCCTGTCCGCCTTCGGGTTGGTGGACGAGGCCCCTCCCGGGCAGGATCTCGGGGCGCTCACCCGCGACGACGACGTGCTGGTGGCGCTGGGGTCGCGTAACCAGCGGCTGAGCCAGTTCTGGCTCACCGACCAGTCCACGACCCCCCGCGACCCGGCGCTGGTCGGCCGGAGCGCGGTGATCCTCGACGCCGAGGACGACTTCGTCAACATGCTCCGGCACCTGCTCGGGGTGCTGGGCATGACCACGCACGTGGTGCGCCACGACGTGTACCAGCCGGGCTGCCTGGACGGTCACGACCTGGTGATCCTCGGACCCGGACCCGGCGACCCCCGCGATCTCGGCGACACCAAGATCGCCACGGTTCGCCGCGCGGTCGACGAGGTCCTCGCCGCGGGCCGCCCCACGCTGGCTGTGTGCCTCGGTCATCAGGTGCTCTGCGGGGCGCTCGGGCTGGATCTGACGTATAAGGACATCGTCTTCCAGGGGACGCAGAGCCGGCTGCCGGTGCTGGGACGCGACCACGTGCTCGGCTTCTACAACACCTTCGTCGCGCGCGCGCCAGCGGCGGGCCTGCCCCCGCAGGTCCGGGCGCAGACCGATCCGGCCACCGGGGACGTGCACCTCGTGGCGGGCCCGCACTACCGCGGGGTCCAGTTCCACGCCGAGTCGGTGCTCACCCAGCACGGGTTCGACATCATCGCCGCCCTGGTGCGCGAGCTGCTCGACCCGAGTTCACCCTGATCATCACGGCCCGAGCGGGCTCTCTGCATCGTTCAGGTAGCAGTCATCGGGGCGCCTCGTACACCAGCAGCTCCGTGCCGGCGATCTCCTCGCCGTCGTCGGGTGCGGCGAACAGGCGCACGGTGTCGCCGTCGATCTCCAGCGCGACCGGGTTGCGGGTCGCCACGTGGCCGGCAGCGGAGAAGTACGGGAACGGCAGCTCGTGCAGGATCTCGCCGTTGCGCAGGCCCAGCAGGGCGAGCCCGCCCAGCTCGTACGAGCCGCCGTCAGCCGTCGCAAGGCCCGTGACGCCGCTGCAGATCTGCTTGCCCCGGTCTACGTAGGCACAGTCCTGGTAGTCGAGCAGGTGGCTGCGGTTGGCGCTGGCGTCCTTCAGACGACCCCCAACGCTCCAGCGGAACATCCTGCGCGATCCCCAACTCACGCCGTGCACGTCGCCGGTCTCGTCGTCACGCACGGCACCACCGACGTGGTCGTCGTACGTGAAGCGTTCGCGCACGGTGTACGTCCGCGGGTCGACGGTGTACATGACGGCCCGGCTGTCGGGCCGGTACTGCGCCACCGGGACCCACACGTCGTGCCCGTCGAAGTCGATCCCTCCCGGGTGGTACATGTGACCGCGGCCCAGCTCGATGTCACGCAGCAGCCTGCCCTCGCGCGTCAGCACCAGTACGTGGCCGACCCCCTTGCCCGGCGAACGGTCGTAGCCGTTACGGGGCTCGGGATACTTCACCGTCGGTTCGATGATCTCCACCGTCGACATGAAGATCCGGTTGCCGACGAGTGCGAAGCCCTGCGGGTGGTGGGTCGAGAAGTCGAGCGCGATCCGGTCGGTCAGCTCCCACGGCGTCGTACGGTCGAGGTCCCGGAATGCCCGGACCAGCGGCTCGTTGCGCGGATGGTCGGCTGCGGCCGCACCGTACGCACCGGACGAGCTGGGGATGCTGCCGACGAGGGCAGCCGCGAGCAAGGGGAGGGCCGCGGCGGCGACGCCGACCCGGCGGTGTGCAGAACGCATCATGGTGCTCCCTGGACGGGGGAAGGAACGCGGACCCGCCAAGGCTCTCGCATGCAGGTGGGCGGCGTCCCACCACGGGGTGAACGGAAGGTGTCATGCACCCGGGCTCGAGATGCTCGAGCCCGTCATCCGCGCCGGGCCAGCCGCACCAGGACGCCATCGCCGGTGGTGGTGCGCACCTCGTGGACGGACAGGCCGACCTGTGGGCGCGAGTCCAGGTAGGCGCCGATGTCGGCCACCTGCTCCGCGTCACCGAGCTGGAGGATGGCAGCACCGCCCTCGTTGAGGTGGCGCCCGATCAGGTCGACACAGATCCGCGCCAGGTCCAGGCCGTCGAGCCCCCCGTCGATCGCCGCCACCGGGTCCTGGGGGAACCGCGCGACGTCACCGGAACGGACCCACGGCGGGTCGGCCAGGATGAACGCGAACCGCTCGTCGGGAGCCAGCGCCGTGTGCATCGGGCCGTGTCTCACCTCGACCCGTCCCGACAGGTCGGCGGCCCTGGCGTTGGCCCGGGCGTGGGCGCACGCGTTCTCGTCCGCGTCGACCAGTACGAGGTCTCGCGACACGAGCGACGCGAGCACCAGGCCGATCTGGCCGACGCCGGCGCACAGCTCGAGGATGTCGCCCTCGGGACCGCCGTCGACCAGCGCGGCTGCCCAGGTCGACTGGGCGACCGTCCACGGACGGGGGCGGAGCACCTGGTCGTCGAAACCCACGACGAGCGGCCCGAACTGCATGCTGTGCGGCACGCAGCATTGATAGCACCTGGGCTGCGGGCGCTCCACGGCCGTGCTTCGATTGGCGCCATGAAGCTTCCACGACCTCGCGGTCCACTCAGCGCGACCGTGTTCGAGCGGATGTCGGGGCCGCGTGGGGTGGCCGAGCCGTTGCGTGTGGACCTCGCGTCGTCGGACCCGATCGAGGACGAGGATCTCCAGGTGACGCTGTGGGCTCTGTACGAGCTGCACTACCGCTCGTTCGAGGACGTGGACGAGGGCTGGGAGTGGGCCCCGGAGCTGCTCGCCGTGCGCGAGCAGCTCGAAGCACCGTTCGAGCGTGCCCTGCGCGACGAGGTGAGCGCTCAGGTCGACGCGGTCCTGGGCGACGGGGGCGACCTCGCCGACCGGTTGTTCGCCCTGGCCGACTCCTTCGAGGGCCCGTCGCTGGCTGAGCACGTGCAACGCCACGCCACCCGCGAACAGGTGCGGGAGTTCCTGCTGCACCGCAGCATCTACCAGCTGAAGGAAGCCGACCCGCACACCTGGGTGATCCCCCGCCTGGAGCCGGACATCAAGGCGCGCCTGGTGGAGCTGCAGTTCGACGAGTACGGCGGTGGGCAGCCCGCGCGGGTGCACCAGGCGTTGTACGCACGCGCGCTGACCGGGGCAGGGCTCGACGCGGGCTACGGAGCGTACGTCGACGACGTCTCGGCGATCACGCTGGCGCTGAGCAACGCCATGTCGTTGTTCGGCCTGCACCGGCGCCTGCGCGCCGCGGCGCTCGGTCACCTGGGGGCCGTCGAGGCGACGAGCTCGATCCCCTGTCGTCGCTACGCGGCCGGCATCCGCCGTACCGGCTTCAGCGACGACGTCGCGTACTTCTTCGACGAACACGTGGAGGCCGATGCGGTGCACGAGCAGCTTGCCCTGCGCGGCATCTGCGCCGAACTGGTCAAGGCGACCCCCGAGCTGGAGGCGGACGTCGTTCTCGGGGCGGCGGCCTGCCTGGCGTTGGAGGCGCGTTTCGCCACCCGGCTGCTCGAGGCGTGGGACGACCAGGAGCACGCCGCAGCACCCGCCCGCGATGACGCAGCGGCCTGGGCATGACCGCCGCCGCGGGCAATGCACGCGACGACCGCGACGTCGAGGTCACGTTCTGCGCCGGCGGGCCGATGCTGCTGCGTGGTGCGACCCACGTGGTGGACGAGAACGGCGACCGGCATGCGGTGCAGCGCCCGGTCGTTGCGGTGTGCCGGTGCGCAGGCTCAGCGCGGGCCCCCTGGTGCGACGGCACCCACAAGCTGCTCCGGTAGCCCAGGCTCAGCCGTCGCGGGACAGGCCCGACTGGATCGCGAACACGACCAGCTGGGCCCGGTCACGAGCGCCCAGCTTCGTCATCGCACGTCCCACGTGGGTGCGCACGGTCGCGGGGCTGAGCATGAGTGACCCGGCGATGTCGTCGTTGGACGCGCCGGTCGCGACCCACCCGAGAATGTCGCGTTCCCGGTCGGTGAGCAGGGACAGCTCGGGGTGCGGCCGGTCGCCCGCCCGCCCGCGAACGGCGAAGCGTTCGATCACCCGGCGGGTCACCGAGGGCGAGAGCAGGGACTCGCCGGCGGCGACGACCCGCACCGCGTGCAGCAGCTCGGCGGGCGTCGCGTCCTTGAGCACGAACCCGCTGGCGCCGTGGCGCAGCGCGTCGAAGACGTACTCGTCGAGCTCGAAGGTCGTCAGCATCACCACCCGTACCGCGTCGAGGCCGGGCTGCGCGGTGATCTCGCGCAGCGCCGAGAGACCATCGAGCACCGGCATCCGGATGTCCATCAGCACCACGTCGGGGACGCATCGCCTGACCACGTCGACACCCTCCCGGCCGTCGGACGCCTCCCCGGCGAGGTCGATGTCGGCCTCCGACTCCAGGAGCGTCCGCAGCCCCATCCGCACCAGTGCCTGGTCATCGACGACCACGACCGAGATCACGAGGCGACTTCCGCGGCCGGGACCAGCGGCAGGCGGGCGAGCACCGCGAATCCCCCGCCTGGTCGGCCGGCTGCCTGCAGGTCGCCGCCCAGGGACTGTGCCCGGGCCCGCATCCCGGGCAACCCGGTTCCCTCCTGGCAGACCGGACCGTGCCCGGATCCGTCGTCCAGGATCTCCAGCACCAGGGCGTCCGCCTCGGGGCGCACGCTGACGCTCACGGCCGTCGCGCCGGCATGGCGCAGGACGTTGGTGAGCGACTCCTGCACGATCCGGTACGCCGCGGCATGTGTCTGCTCGGCCACCTCGTCGAGCTCCCCGGCGGACAGCCGGATGCGCAGGTCGACGTCGACGCCGCCGCTGCCGATGCGCTGGACGAGGACGCCCAGGTCGGCGATCCCGGGCCGGGTGCGCCGGACGTCGGCACCGTCGCCGGGCGCGCGCAGCTGCGCGAGCTCGTCGCGCAGCGCGTTCAGGGCCTCGCGGCTGGTGTCCCGGATCGCCTGCAGGGACGCCCGTGCCTTGTCCGGGTCGCTGGTCAGCACGTGCATCGCCACGCCGGCCTGCATCGCGACGACCGCGAGCCCGTGCCCGACGCTGTCGTGCAGCTCCTGGGCCATCCGCAGCCGTTCCTCCGAGACCGCTCGCCGTGCCTGTTCGGCCCGTACGCCTGCCGCCGACTCACGACGCACCCGGACCGCGGCGCCGGCCGCCGTGGACCCGGCCACGATCGCGAGCATGGCCAGCGCCCACGCCGCGCTGCTCGACCAGCCCGGCGGGTCGACCGGTTGCAGCAGCCGACCGAGCGGAGCCGCCAGCACGAGCGCAGTCGTGGTCGCGACCAGGACGACCGCCGCCCGCAGCGGCGCCCGCACGCCGACCGCGTACGCGGCGACGGGGATGGTGAACAGCACCGGGCCGAAGGGATAGCCGAAGAAGAGGTAGACGGCGACGCAGGTGCTGCACACCAGCCACGTACTTCGCGGGCGGTCCAGGCGGGCCACCAGGGACGTAGCGGCGAGCGCAACCAGGACGTACGCCCAGGTGTCCGGCGTGCGGCTGACGTCGGCCTGGTCCGAACCGGCGGGCCGGGTCCCGGCCATCGCGATCACGAGCAGCACAACGGCGGGGGCGACGGCCCACAAGACGTGGCGGGCCGACCGTACGCCTCTTGGGTCTGCTGCCACGACGAAGGACACTAGGCCCCCGACCGGCTGCTCGTCGTCATCGTGTCGACGCAGATCGGGTACGCGCGACGACGTACCCGAAGAGCCGACGAGCAGCGGACGACGGGCCCCGGACCGGGCGACAGGCTCGACCCATGACATCCATCATCGTGAGTACCGACAGTCTCACCAAGCGCTACGGGAAGCGGCTCGCTGTCGACGACGTGGGCCTGAGCGTCCGAGCCGGCGAGGTCTACGGCTTCCTCGGCCCCAACGGGGCCGGGAAGACCACGACACTGCGCATGCTGCTCGGCCTGGTCGCTCCGACCAGCGGATCGGCCACCGTGCTGGGGCAGCCGCCCGGTACGGCGAGCACGGCGGCTGCGGTCGGGGCGCTGATCGAGGGGCCGGGGTTCTATCCGTACCTGTCCGGACGCGACAACCTGCGCGTCATGGCGCACTACCGGCGGCTGGGCTCCCGCGCCGTCGACGTGGCACTCGAGCGGGTGGACCTGAGCACCCGGGCCGGGGACGCCTTCGGCTCGTACTCGCTCGGGATGAAGCAACGGCTCGGGGTCGCGTGCGCCCTGCTCGGCGACCCGCAGCTGCTCGTCCTCGACGAGCCCAGCAACGGGCTCGACCCGGCGGGCATGGCGGACATGCGCACCCTGCTGGCCGAGCTGGCGGCACAGGGTCAGACCGTGCTGCTCTCCAGCCACCTGCTCGGGGAGGTCCAGGAGGCCTGCGACCGGGTCGGCGTGATCTACGCCGGACGGCTGCTCGCCGAGGCGACGGTGGCCGAGCTGCGCGGGGTGGTGTCCCTGCTGGTCCGTGCGGAGCCGGTGGAGCTGGCTGTTCGGGTGGCGGTGCGGACGGTGGGCCACGACACGGTGCAACAGACCGCCGAGGGGCTCCGGCTGCTCGGTGGCGCCGACGCCGCTCCTGCCCTGACCGCGGCGCTCGTCGAGGCCGGGGTCCGGGTGCACGAGGTCCGCCACCTCGAACGATCGCTCGAAGAGGTCTTCTTCGAGATGACCACCACCCCCACGACCGAGAGGAACCCATCGTGACCGACCTCGTCGCCAGCTCCCGCGCCGAGCTGCTGCGCCTGACCAGGTGGCGCGTGACCTGGCTGCTGGGAGGCCTGTGGCTGGCCCTGAACGTGACGTTCGTGTACCTCATCCCCTACCTTTCCTACCGGACCGGCAGCGGTGGGGAGATCACCGACGGGCAGTCGCCCGAGCAGCTGCTGGCGGAGATGATGCCGGCGACGCTGGCCCAGTCGTTGACACAGGGGATGCCGCTGTTCGGCGGTGCGATCATGCTGATCCTCGGCGCCATGACGGTGGGCGGCGGCTACGGCTGGGGCACCTGGAAGACCGTGTTCGTGCAGAGCACCTCACGTACGAAGGCGTTCCTCGGCACCCTGGTCGCGCTCGCGGTGGTCGTGGTCGGCACCGTCGTCGTGACGCTCGTGGTCGACCTGGGGCTGGCGGTGCTGGTGGCCGCGACCGAGTCGCAGCCGATCGACTGGCCCGCGGTCTCCGACGTCGCGACGGGGATCGGCGCGGGCATCCTGATCTTCGCCATGTGGACCTTCGCGGGCGTCCTGCTCGGCACGCTGGCTCGCGGCCCCGCCCTGGCGGTCGGCGTCGGTCTGGTCTGGGCGATGGCCCTGGAGAACCTCCTGGCAGCGGCGTCGAACCTGCTCGATCCGCTGCAGCCGATCACCGACGTGCTCCCCGGCCGGACGGCAGGATCGCTCGCCGGTTCGTTCGGGGGTGGTGGCACGCCCGGCGTCCTGACCGTCATCGGCGGCGGGACAGCCAGCGTCATCCTGGTCGGCTACCTGCTCGCCTTCGTCGTGGTCAGCCTGACGCTGGTCGCCCGACGTGACGTGGTCTGAACCGCCGGCCCGAGGCTCGGGCCCGCATCGCACTACGATGCGCTCGCCATGCCCTCACCGCAGGTCGTCCTCGTCGATCACCACGACTCCTACACGCACAACCTCGCGCACCTCGTCGCCGGGGTGACCGGCGTGCTACCGCACCTGGTGCAGCACGACGAGGCCGACGCCGACACCCTGGTGCGCGGCTGCACCCACCTCGTCCTCTCGCCGGGGCCGGGCACGGCCGCCGACCTCGGCGACTTCGCCGTGGGCCGGCAGCTGCTGCTCCAGCGGGACGTCCCGGTGCTCGGAGTCTGCCTCGGCATGCAGGGACTGGCGCTGGCGTACGGGGGGGCGGTCGAGCCGGCCGACCCGGCGCACGGACGGGTCAGCCGGATCCGGCACACCGGTCGGGGGCTGTTCGCCGGACTGCCGCAGGGATTCGCGGCGGTCCGCTACCACTCGCTCGCCGTGACGTCGGTGCCCGACGTGCTGGAGGTGACCGCGCGCAGCGAGGACGGAACAGTCATGGGCCTCGCACACCGCAGGCTGCCGCTGAGCGGCGTGCAGTTCCATCCCGAGTCGGTGCTGTCCGAGCACGGACACGCGCTGGTCGCCAACTGGCTGGACAGTGCCCGATGAGCTGGGTGGAGCCCGAGCGGGTGGCGGCGGCGCTGCTGGTGCAGCCGCGGATGTTCTGGCTGGACGGCGCCGCCGCTGCGCTCGGCTCGCGGC
>JALZKQ010000060.1 GCA_030859165.1 Actinomycetota bacterium | reverse complement strand
CACAACCTCGAGCACGGCTACACCGTCCTCTGGTACAACGAAACGATTGCCGGCGACGACGAGGCGATGCAGACGATCCAGGACCTGGCGCAGAAGTTCGAGGTCGGCGAAGCGACCGACATCACCGACCAGGAGACGTACAACAGCGGCAAGTTCATCGCCGCCCCCTGGACCGCCGAGGACGGGGAGTTCCCCGCGGACGCCAACGTCGTGCTCGCGCACTGGGCGTTCGAGGGTGAGGACGCGGTCGAGGGACAGGGCATGGGTGCCTGGCAGCCCTGTGAGCAGCCCAGCGGCGAGGCGGTGGGCTCGTTCATGGCGGAGTACCCGGCCAGCAACAGCCCGGAGCCGAACGGCGGGTGACTCTGTGTTGCGGCTCAGCCGGCGCTGAACCGCACACCGTCGACGGGGATGCGCACGTCGCAGCCGACCCGGATGCCCCGGACCAGCTCGCAACGCGCTCCGACGTCGGCTCCGTCGCCGAGAACAGCCCCGTCGACCACAGCATCCCGACCCACCCGCGCCCCCGGACCGAGCGCGGAGTGCACGACGGTGGCGCCCTCCGCCACCACCGCGCCCGCCATCAGCACGCTGCCGTCGACGAACACACCCGGCCCGACGGTCGTGTCCGGACCGAGCGACGAGCCGTCGACCACCCGGGCGGTCGCGTCCACGGACGACGTCGGGTGGGCCAGCAGCTCCGCCGGTTGTGCCTTCAGCGCCGGCGACCGGGCCAGCCCGCGTACGAGGTCGCTGGACGCCTTCACCAGCGCGGCCGGGGTGCCCAGGTCCATCCAGTAGCCGTCGTCGCGGTGACCGATGAGCAGCCGGCCGTCGCGCAGCAGCCGCGGGAACGTCTCGCGTTCCACCGACACCGGGACGCCGGCGGGTATGTCGGCGATGATCTTGCGCCGGAACACGTAGCAGCCGGCGTTGACCTGGCGCGTCACCGGGTCCGACGGCTTCTCCAGGAACGCCGTGACCCGGCCGTCCGGCTCGGTTGGCACGCAGCCGTACGACCGCGGGTCGGCCACCACGACGAGGTGCAGCGACACGTCGGCGGCGGAGTCGCGGAACGCGCCGACCTGCGCCGCCAGGTCGTGGTCGGACAGCTGGTCACCGTTGAGCACGACGACAGAGTCGTCGGGCCCGCCCTCCAGGAGGTCGAGCGCATTGCGGATCCCGCCGCCCGTTCCGAGCGGGACCTTCTCGTTGGCGTACGTGAGCCGGACCCCGTACTCAGCGCCGTCGCCGAGCTCGGCCTCCAGCTCGCCGGCACGGTAGGACGTGGCGAGCACGACGTGCTCGACGCCGGCAGCCGACAGCCGGGCCAGCTGGTGCCCGAGCAGCGGGACTCCCGCCACCGGGAGCAGGTGCTTGGGATGCCGGTCGGTCAGCGGGCGCAGCCGCGATCCCAGGCCGCCCGCGACGATCACAGCCTCCATGGCCGCGATCCTGTCACGCCGTTCGGCGGCTAACGTGCGCCGATGGCAGCACAGCCGGACGTGGTCCCCGCCCTGCTGGCGGCGCTGCTGGCGCAGGACCCGAGCCGGCCGCTGGTCACCTGGGTGGACCTCGACTCGGGTGCGCGGGTGGAGCTGAGTGTCGCCACCGTGGCCAACTGGGTAGCCAAGACCGGCGGGCTGCTGCAGGACGATCTCGAGGTGTCCGCCGGGGACCGGGTCGCGCTGGCGCTCCCGGTGCACTGGCAGGCGATCACCTGGGCGCTCGGCTGCTGGTCGGTCGGCGCGGTCGTCCAGTGTTCCGACGAGGTGGGTCCGCCCGACCTCGAGGTGCACGGCGACGACCGCGGCGCGCGTACGGACGCACCGGGTGTGGTGGTGGGGCTGGCGCCGTTCGGCGGCCCGGCCAGACCCGGCAGCGTGGTCGGCAGTGCGGTCGACGCCGGTGCGCTGGTGCTGGGTCACCCCGACGAGCTGCTGGCCTTTGACCCACCGACCGCGTCGTCGCCCGCGCTGGTCGGCGCAAACGGGGTGGTACTGGACCACGCGGCGGTACTGGCCGCCGCGGCCGAGCTCGCCGACCGGATCGGGCTGGAGCTCGGTGCGCGGCTGCTCACCGCTACTCCGCCGACCACCGTGGACGGACTGCTGGAGACGGCTCTGGTCCCGCTGGTCACCGGCGGCTCGGTCGTGCAACTTGTGGGCGCCGCCAAGCCCGATGCGGTGGCGCGGCTGGCGGAAGAGGAGCAGGTCGATCTGGTTAGGGTCACCGCATGATGTGGCTGGTGACCGGTGGTGCGGGCTACATCGGCGCGCACATCGTGCGGGCGTTCCGGGAGGTCGACGTCCCGGTCGCGGTGCTGGACGACCTGTCCAGCGGGCACCCGAGCTTCGTTCCCGACGGTGTCCCGTTCGCGCGCGGGTCCGTCCTCGACACCGACCTCGTCCGCCGCACCTGCACCGAGCACGATGTGGTCGGGGTCGTGCACACGGCCGGCTTCAAGTACGCCGGCGTGTCGGTCGAGCGGCCGCTGCACACGTACGAGCAGAACGTCGAGGGCACCCGGCGGCTGCTTGCCGCGATGACCGACACCGGCGTCGGGTGCATGGTGTTCTCCGGGAGCGCGGCGGTGTACGGGACGCCGACGGTCGACGTGGTCACCGAGGACAGCGTGAAGGCGCCGGAGTCGCCGTACGGCGAGTCCAAGCTGGTCGGCGAGTGGCTGGTCGCGGCGACGGCGCGGGTCACCGGGCTGCGGCACACCAGCCTGCGGTACTTCAACGTGGTCGGGTCGGCGCACGACGACGTGTACGACACGAGCCCGCACAACCTGATCCCGCTGGTGCTGGAGGCACTGACCGACGGCCGGACCCCGCGCATCAACGGCGACGACTACGACACTCCGGACGGCACCTGCGTCCGGGACTACCTGCACGTCGGGGACCTCGCCAACGCCCACGTCGCCGCGGCGACCGCCCTGGCTGCGGGCAGGAGCCTGCAGCCCACCTACAACTGCGGCGGCGGCGAGGGCATGAGCGTGCGCCAGATCATGGACTCGATCGCCCGCGCCACCGGCATCGACTTCGAACCCGAGGTCCACCCGCGACGTGCCGGCGACCCCGCCCGCATCGTCGCCAGCGGCCAGGCCGCAGCACGGGATCTCGGCTGGACCATGACGCACTCGGTTGACGAGATGATGGCCAGCGCGTGGAAGGCGTGGAACGCCGCCGATACCGCGGCGGGCTAACCGATCAACGTGTGGCTCCCCCAGCCGTCGGCTACCCGGATCCGCTCGCCGACGCCGGTCCGCGACCCGGGCAGGATCCAGGACATTCCCGAGCTCGAGCTCCGGGCGAGCAGGTCCGGTCGGCCGTCCCCGGTCAGGTCGCCGGCTCCCAGGATGCGGTCGTAGCGGTCGAACCCCCGCCCCCCGAGCAGGGGCACACCGGCGGCCAGCGGCTTGTTCCCACGGCCGGGCCACAGCATCAGCGTGTCGTCGGCCTGCCGGGTGACGAGGTCCGGGATGCGGTCCCCGTCCCACGGCCCGACCGCGGTGATCGCGCTGACCTGCCCCACGACCCCGAGCGGGCGTGGGTTCGCCGTGCCCTCGGTGCCACGCCCCGAGTGCAGCCAGACCGTGCCGTCGTCCTGCTTGCTCAGCAGGTCCGGCCGGCCGTCACCGCTCCAGTCGTTGGCGGCCATCAGGTGGTAGCGCTCGTCCCAGCCCGGCCAGCCACCGACGCGAGGGTGGTAGCGCCCGTTGCCCCTGCCGCGCAGCAGCCACAGCCGGTCCCCCTCGACGCCCACCAGGTCCGCGAAACCGTCGCCGTCCCAGTCCCCGGCCAGCGAGAGCCAGCGGCAAGACGACCAGCTTCCCGCGATGGTGGCCGAGGGGCGCAGCCACATCCCGTGCCTGCTCTCCCGCGTCGTCAGCCGATCTCTCGCGTTCACCACCACGGCGTCGGCGAACCCGTCACCGGTGACGTCGGACGTGGTGGTGACGGTGCGGGCGTCACCCCAACCGGTCCAGCCGCCGATCGGGGCTCCGAGGCCCCCGCGCCCGTCGCCCGGCCAGATCCAGGTACGTCCGGTGGCGGTCACCCTCGCGAGCAGGTCGGGCATGCCGTCGCCGGTCAGGTCGTGCCCCGCTGCGATGGCCGTACGGCCCAGCCAGCCGCCGCCGAGCCGGACCGGGTCGGCGTACGTGAGGTTGGCGTCGCCGGCTGCGAACCACACCACCCCGCCGGAGTCGATCAGCAGCAGGTCGCCGATGCCGTCGCGGTCGAGGTCTCCGGCGCCGAGCACGGCGCGGTGCTCGCCCCAGTCACGGGAGACCAGGCGTGCCACGGCGAAGCCGGCACCCTCCTGGCTCGCAGCGACCTTCACCACGCCGGTCTCCGTCGTCACCAGGAGGTCCGGTCGCCCGTCCCCGGTCAGGTCCGGCGAGCCGGTCAGCGTCCGGTCGGTGGCGAAGCGATCGCTGCCGTCCTTGATCACCCGTGCGAACGTCTGCGTCTCGCTGGTCGCACGCACCTCGAAGGTCCCGGTGGTGGCACGGCGCACCAGCAGGTCGCCGCTCCCGTCGCCGTCGACGTCACCCACGCCGGTGACCACGTCGAAGTCGCCCGCAGGGGCGCCGGGTGCAGACGCGGGCCGGAAGCACGGGCCGTCGTCGCCGAGCAGCGCGCGCAGGGTGCCGGCCGCGCGCACGACCACGTCCGGCCGGGCGTCCCGGTTGATCGCCCGGCTCAGTGTCCGTCCGCTCGGCACCGGATCCGCTGCCTCCAGGCCCTGGTAGGTGGCCGCCAGCTCGCGGATCTCGGGCTGCCGGCGGGGGGACTCGCACGGTAAGCGAGTCACATTCGCCCCAAGTGTCACAGTGTGAGCGGTTGATTACACTCCGTAGTCATGAACTATAGCCGTGTGACCACGGGTGGCTCCACCTTTCGGCTGATGCCGGCTCGGCGGACAGTCAGCTCGGGCCCGGTTCAGATCTCCCCGCCCTCGGCGTCGGTGTCGTCGTCGCCGTCCTGGTCGTAGTGCAGCTGGCTGATCGCACCCGGGACGTCGCCGTAGTAGGTCATGCGTCCCTTCTCCAGCACGACGGCCTTCGTGCAGATCCGCTTGACCTGCGTCGTGTTGTGGCTGACGAACACGATCGTGCGTCCCTCGTCACGGATCTCACGGATCCGTGCCAGGCACTTCTTCTTGAACGGCGGGTCGCCGACCGCGAGCACCTCGTCGATGATGAAGACGTCGGAGTCGGCGGCCACCGCGATGGAGAACCCGAGGCGCGCGAACATTCCGGAGGAGTAGCGACTGACGGGCTGGTCCAGGAACTCCTCGATCCCGGCGAAGTCGACGATGCCGTCGAACCTGCGCTCGATCTCGCGCTCGCTCATGCCCATGATGGCGGCGTTGAGGTAGATGTTCTCCCGCCCGGTGAGCTGGAGGTGGAAGCCTGCGGTGACCTCGATCAGCCCCGCGACGTGGCCGCGGGTGCGGACGGTGCCCCCGTCGGGCCGCAGCACCCCGGAGATCATCTTCAGCAACGTCGACTTTCCCGAGCCGTTGAGACCCATCAGCCCGATCGCCTCGCCCTCCTGGATCGCGAAGGAGACGTCGTCGATGGCGGTGAACTTCCGGGTCATCGGTTTACGCCTGGCCACCGACACCATGCGCCGCTTGAGGGTCAGCGCCTCCCGCAAGGCGAAGTTCTTGGTGACGTGGTCGAGCACGACGGTGTCAGCCACAGGCGGTCGCCCTCTCGGTGTGGGTCGCGCTCACATGTGTTCCGGGAACTTGCCCTCGAGCCGCTTGAAGAGCCGCTGCGCGAGCGCGACCAGCCCGAGGCACACGACCAGCATGACCAGTCCCCGCACGAACAGGTGGTCCGGCATCACCGCGACCGACCGGTCATCGAGCACGGGGACCCAGAAGGCCGTCTGCGCCAGCAGCACCGCCTCGGCGATCGGGTTGGTCAGGTACACCTGCTCGATCCAGTTGCCCTCGGTGAGCGACACGACCCTTGAGAACGGGTAGATCATCGGCACCGACCACATGATCAGGTGCGAGATGGTCTCCACGAAGTTCTGGAAGTCGCGGTACCACACGTTCAGGGCGCTGCAGGCGAGCGCCACCGCCAGCGAGAACGTCACCACCAGGGCGAAGCTGAGCAACGCCGCGGCCAGTGCGGTGAAGGAGAACGTCCAACCCGCCAGGAGACAGGCGATGAACAGGATGAGGTACTGCGGCCCCATGTGGTAGATCGTCACCAGCATGGACGCCACGGGGAACATCTCCCGGGGCACGTTCATCTTGTTCACCAGCGACTTGTTCTTCACCACCGAGCGGGTGCCGGCGACGAGGGTCTCGCTGAAGAGCGTGACCACCATCATCGCGCAGAACACGTGGTACGGGTACTTCTCCAGGTCCTTGAGGCCGATCACGTACCCGATGACCACGACGTACGTCAGGAAGCGGATGAGCGGCTTGACGTAGGACCACGCCAACCCGAGCAGCGACCCCTGGTAGCGGACCCGCAGCTCCTTGCGGACCAGCAGCCCCAGCAGGTAGCGGCGACGGAAGACCCCGAACAGCCCGGTGACGTCGTTGGGGGGTCGCAGCGGACCGAGCCTGCGGTCGGCGTCGTCGTCGTCGGCCCCGGGGCGGGCAGCCACCGCCTGGCTCATTCAGCGCCTTCCTTCCTCGCGCCGTCGTCGGTTGGGGCCACCGGACGGGCGGCGTCGAACGTCTTCTCCCATGCCGACGGTGAGGTGATCTCCTCCAGCGACCGCCGGTACTGCTGGGCCAGCCGGGGCCACTCACGGGCGAAACGCTCGTGCACCGCGATGGACCGCTTGAGCAGTCGTAGGAACTCCGCGGGGTCGCGGCGGTACCACGACGCGCCGACACCGTCGGTCGTCGAGACGACGGCCGAGTCCACGCTCGCCAGCCGCCACCAGTGTGCTTCGCGAGCGGCGATGCGTGCCTCGGGGTGCCGGGTCGCCAGGTCACGGACAGGCAGCAGATGACGGGTGCCGCTCACCGCGAACGCCTTGAGCTGAGCCTTGAGTGTGCCGGCGGGCCCGTCGTGACGTTCGCGCTTGGGCGGCTTGGGGAGGCGGACGCGGGGGAAGCCGTCGGCGTGCGGCTTGACCTGCGCGTCGGGGAACCTCATCCGCAGCGCCCTGACCTCGGGCAGCTTGGTCATGATGCTGGGGTGCAGGTGCTCAGGGCCGGACAAGATGTCCTCCAACGCGAGCAGCCGCAACTCTGCGGTGGAGTACTGCATGGCCAGCAGGTGCTTGATCTGGTGGCTGAGGCTCTCCCGGACCAGCCGACCACCGTACTGGTACGGCGAGTGCAGCAGCGCTGCCACCGTCCGGTTGCGCTGGTGGAAGTACGCCTGCCAGTCCAGGGCGTCGTTCTTGTCCGTCCAGGGCACGTGCCAGACGCCGACGCCGGGCATCGAGACGGTCGGGAAGCCCGCGGCACCTGCCCGCACGCCGTACTCCGCATCGTCCCACTTGATGAAAAGGGGCAGTCCCAGGCCGATCTCCTCCAGCACGACCCGCGGGATGAGGCACATCCACCAGCCGTTGAAGTCGACGTCCACCCGCCGGTGCAGCCACGGCGTACGGCGCAGGTTGGAGCCGGCGAAGTCGTGCTCGGTCCACACCTGCGGGGCCGGACCCCACCAGAAGCGGAACCGGTTGATCGTCTCGCCGAAGCTGTGCAGCTGGGCCCGGGAGTAGAGGCTGAACATGTGCGCACCCACGATCGTCGGACGGCGGGTGAGGTCGCCGAAGGTGATCGCGCGCAGCACGCACTCGGGCTCGGCGACGATGTCGTCGTCGAGCAGCAGGACGTAGTCGCTGATGCCAGCGGCGACCGTCTCGTACTGGGCCCGCGCGAAGCCGCCGGAGCCGCCGATGTTGCCCTGCTCGATGATCCGCAGCTTGCCGCCCATCGACTCCTCGATGCGGGGCAGATCGGCCTCGGCCCGGACCCGCTCGCTGCCCTGGTCGACGACGAGGACCTCGTCGAGGACGGCCATGACGTCGGCGTCAGCGGCGAGCTGGGCCAGCAGCGGCACGCTGGTGTCGGGCCGGATGACGGTCAGGCCGACCGTCGCGGTGCCCTGACGGGCGCGGTCGGCGGGGATGTCGGCCTCCCACGCCGCATGCTCCAGCACGGCGTCCAGGTCGCCGGCCACGACGTCGAACCAGTACCAGCCGCCGTCACCGAAGGGCTTCAGCGGCAGCGCGAACTCGAAAGCGCCGCTGTCCTGCTCGCTGGTGCTCGCCGCGTCCACCCGCTGCGAGCGTCCGTCGGCGGTGGAGCGGTAGACGATGACCGTCGCCGCGCCGCTGACGCGGACGGACAGCACCACCGTCTCGACGATCGACCACATCCGCCAGTAGCTCGCGGCGAAGCCGTTGAAGTAGGTGCCGAAGGACACCCGCCGGTCCGCGCGCA
This sequence comes from Actinomycetota bacterium, assembly GCA_030859165.1. GTDB lineage: Bacteria > Actinomycetota > Actinomycetes > Propionibacteriales > Nocardioidaceae > JACCXZ01. Next base: position 7,897 of record JALZKQ010000060.1, on the reverse strand, counting down.
CCCGTAGCCGGCGACGGTCCAGGATGTGCTCGGGGTGCAGCGCCTGGGAGAGCGGGTCGCCTCCGTGGTACCCCCCGGACGCGTCCGCCGCGTAGTCGACGTACAGCGGCAGCACGTCGAGGTCGCGGTCGGCGGGCAGCACGATGCGCTGTAGGACCCTGCGTACGGTCTGCTCGGTGGTGCTCATGCCTCCACGCCCCCGCTCTCCAGCGCCACACCGTCCGCGAAGTGCGGCCGGATCTTGTTGTCGTACATGGACAGCGCGGCCCCGATGGCCATGTGCATGTCGAGATACTTGTACGTGCCCAGGCGGCCACCGAACAGCACCTGCTTCTCAGCTCTGGCCAGCTCCCGGTATTGCATGAGTCGGGCGCGGTCCTCGGCGGTGTTGATCGGGTAGTACGGCTCGTCGTCGGCCGTGGCTGCGCGCGAGTACTCGCGCTGGATGACCGTCTGGTCCTTCGTGTAGTCCCGCTCGGGATGGAAGTGCCGCGGTTCGATGATACGCGTGAACGGCACGTCCTCGTCGGCGTAGTTCATGACCGGGGTGCCCTGGAAGTCACCGACCGGCTCGACCGAGGTCTCCAGGTCGATCGTGCGCCAGGACAGGTGGCCGACCTCGTGGTCGAAGTAGGCGTCGACCGGTCCGGTGTAGACGACCGGGACGTTGCCGACGATGTCGTCGCGGTGGTCGCCGAACTCGGTGTCCAGGCGGATCTCGATGTCGTCGTGATCGGCCATCGTCTCCATCCAGCGGGTGTACCCGTGCGTGGGGAGACCCTCGAACGTGTCGTTGAAGTAGCGGTTGTCGAAGTTGTAGCGGACCGGCAGCCGGCTGATGATCTCCGCCGGCAGCTGCGTCGGGTCGGTCTGCCACTGCTTGGCGGTGTAACCGCGGATGAACGCCTCGTACAGCGGCCGTCCGATCAACGAGATGGCCTTCTCCTCGAGGTTCCTGGCCTCGCCCGTGGCGATCTCCCGGGACTGCTCGACGACCAGGTCCCGAGCCTGCGTCGGCGTGATCGCCTTGCCGAAGTACTCGCAGATGGTGGCGAGGTTGATCGGCATCGGATAGATCCGGCCGCGGAAGTTGGTGAACACGCGGTGCTGGTAGCCGGTGAAGGTGGTGAACCGATTGACGTACTCCCACACGCGGGAGTTCGAGGTGTGGAAGAGGTGCGCTCCGTACTGGTGCACCTCGATTCCCGTCTCGGGGTCCGGCGCGGAGTACGCGTTGCCTCCGACGTGGCTGCGGCGCTCCAGGATCAGCACCTGCAGGCCGAGGTCGTTGACGGCGCGCTCGGCAATGGTCAGGCCGAAGAGGCCGGACCCGACCACGACGAGGTCAGGGTTCACTGAGTTCTCCACATCTCGGGCTTCAACGAGCGAGTGTATCGGCGCGGCACGACCGCTCCCATCACGACGGGCTGGACCGCGTCGGGCTACCTGCGCTCGGACGGGGGCCGGCTGAACCCACGACGGGCGATCAGTCGACGGTACGCCCGCCGGCGCACCGCCTCGGGAACCAGGCGGTAGCCTCCACGGACAACGACGTTGCGCACGTACTGGGCACGCGTGGTGATACCGAGCTCCAGGAATCGGCGTTGCAGGGCGAGCTCGCTGCGCAGCAGCTCGCGTCCCCCCCGACGAGCGTACGCACCTGCCCCCACACGGTAGTAGACCAGTGGTTCCTCGACGTTGGCCGGGGCCGCCCCCGCCTGCAGCATCCGCGCGAACAGCAGGTAGTCCTCCATCAGTCGCAGATCCTGGTAGCCGCCGGCCTGTCGCACCCAGGAGCGTCGGTACACGACCGTCGGGTGGTTGAACGGGTCCCGGAAGCGTGCCGCGGATCGGATCCAGTCGGGGTCCAGTGGCGGGATCCGTACCTGCACGACGTCGGCAGTGTCATCGACGAACTCCATCAGGGCCGACCCGACGATGTCGGCGCCCGCCTCGATCAGCGGTAGCTGCACCTCGAAGCGGCGTGCGACGCACACGTCGTCGGCATCCATGCGGGCCACCACGTCGTACGTGCAGGCCGAGAGCCCGCGGTCGAGTGCCGGCCCGAGGCCGAGGTTGCTCTCGAGGACGACGTGGGTGACCGGCACCGGGCACGCGGCGACGAGCTCCAGCAGCGTGGCGTCGAGCTCGTCGGACACGGAGCCGTCCTGCACCAGGACCACCTCGTCGGGGCGCCGGGTCTGCTCCTGCACCGAGCTGGTGAAGGCGCGGCGCACGAAGTCCGGTCGGTCTCCGGCGTAGACGCTGAGCAACAGGGAGAACCGCGTCGGTTCCTGCGTCGACTCAGCCATCGGCACCAGCTCGTGCGAGGACCTCGTCGGTGGGCCGCGGACCGGACCTCAGCCCGGCGACGAGTCCCCGACGCAGTGCGCGGCGCAGGTTGGCCCGGTTGGGGCTGGCAGCGAAGGTACGTCCCCACCGGCGCACCGTGGACCCGGCGTAGACCGCCTTCTCCACCGGGGACAGGCCGTTGCTGCGGGTGAAGAGCCACACCTTGTTGCGCACCTCGTAGAAGAAGCGCTCACCGGGGTCGGCGTCGGTGGACCCGAACGCCCGGGTCTTGTGCACGACCAGGCTGTCGGGGCACAGCAGGCCCACCTTGCCCCGCAACAACCGGGTGGAGAACTCGAAGTCGTCGTTCCACAAGAAGTAGTCGGCCAACGGCAGCCCGCGCTCACGCACGGCGGAGGCGTCCACCGCGATCGAGACGAACGACGCACTGCGGATCGCGAGTGCTCCGGCCAGGAGGGCCCGGCGTGCCTCGGGTCCGCGGACCAGGGGCTTGCGCCGGGGCGTGTTCATCGGGTGGTCGCGACCGTCCGTCCACTGCACCCGGCTGGCCAGCAGGGCTGGAGGGGGGCCCGCGTAGCGCCCACGGGTGTCCAGCAGGCCCGCGAGCGCCCGCGGCAGCGGAACCGTGTCGTCGTCCATCAGCCAGACGAGGTCGGGATCGTGGTGCTCCAGGGCGCGCCGCAGCCCTGCGGCGAAGCCCCCGGCACCGCCGATGTTTCTCCGCAGCGCGACGACGTCGAGGCCGGTGCCGGCGGCCCGCTGGCCCAGCAGCTCGGCGGTGCCGTCGTCGGAGGCGTTGTCGACCACGACGACCTCGTCGACCGGGCGGGTCTGTGCGGCCAGCGCGTCGAGCGTCTCGACCAACAGGTCGCGCCGGTTCCACGTCACGACCACGGCGATCACCCGTAGCGGGTTGCTCACACCACGTCCTTCTTCCGCCCGGGTTCGGGTCGATGGTCTCGAGTCCCGCCAGGCCCCGCCGCCCTCCGCGAGGCCCCCGGCACCCTACCCAGGCCGGCACCGGCAGGCGACACCTCAGCAGACGCGGGACAAGTCATCGCTGCCGTTGGCGCGCTCCTGGCGGTCAGCCCCGGCCCGCTTCGCGCGGCGCGCGCCTTGTCGCTGAGCACCGTCGTCGGCCGGAGCCGTCGTCGCGGCCTCGCGCGAGCTGACCAGCGCCTCGTCCACCATGGCGTGCACGAGCTCGTAGTCCGGGTCGTACGTCTGGATCGTCGGCGGCACGAAGGAGACGCTGGCCAGCGGGAGCGACTTGGCCTTCAGTGCGAGGCCGATGAAGGTGTCGAGCTCGGAGGCGGGGATGTCGGTGCGCAGCAGCTGCTTGCCGGCGTCGGCGATCGCCTGGACCTTCAGCACCACCGTCCGCGGCGACAGCTGCTGGAGCATCGCGTTCAGCACGCACTTCTGCCGCGCCATGCGTGCGTAGTCGTCGTCCTCCACCCGGCTGCGCGCGAACCACTGGGTCTGGAACCCGTCGAGGCGTTGTGGGCCGGGCTCGATGTAGCCGGTGACCTCCGAGCCGATCCCGCCGATCGGGATCGGCTTGGGCACGTCGATCTGCACACCGCCGACCGCGTCCACCAGGTCGGTGAACCCGGCCAGGTTCACCAGCGCGTAGTAGTTGACCTGCAGCCCGGTGATGCCCTCGACCGCCTGCTTGGTGGCCTCGATACCGGCGCCCTCCGGGCTCTTGTCGAACAGCTCTGCGTTGTCCAGTGCCCAGGTGTAGACCCCGTTGAGGTAGCAGTCGTCGCAGTCGAAACCGTCCGGGAACTGCTGCTGCATCACGCTGCCCTCGGGAAAGGGGATCTTCTGCATATTGCGCGGCAGTGCGAAGAGCAGCGTCCGCCCGGTCTGCTCGTCGATGCTGGCGACGCTGATCGAGTCCGGTCGCAGCCCCCACCGGCCGGCGCCGGAGTCGCCGCCGAGGAGCAGGACGTTGTATCGGCCGTCGTGCGGGTCGCTGACCGCGCCGGCGCTGAACACGCTGGTGATGAAGCTGCGCTGGACGGCGACGAGGTGGGCGGAGAACAGCAGCGCTCCGCCTGTCACCAGGCACAGGCCGGTGTTGAGCCCGACCATCACGAGACGGTGCGGGCGCGCGAGCCGTAGCGGGTCGCCGAGCCGCCAGGCGTCGGACAGCAGGGCGATCCAGGCCATGGCGAGCGCGATCAGCAGCACCCATGCAGCCAGCAGCAGGCCGGTGTGGGTGACCAGGCTGATCACCCACCCCTGGCGCACCAGCGCGAGCAGCAGCCCGCCGACCAGCAGGGAGCACAGGGCCGCCCACACGCACACCGCCACCCGGCCGACCCGCTTGTTGCCGGCCACGAGCTGTGCCGAGCCGGGGAGGGCCACGGTCATGAGCATCAGGGTGATCGAGCGGCGGAAGGCGATCTGGTCGCCGGATGCGGACATGCGATCCCCTCTGGGCCGATCTTCTGTCTGGGCACGGGCACGGACCACCCAGTATCCACATGTCACTCCCGTCACATGCGTCACGAAACGCCGGTGGAGCTCGGGTACGAGGTGGCCCCCCGGGTGCGCCTACCCTGATCGCATGGCCGACCCACCAAAGCGCCCCGGCGGCGGGGCCCGCGGCTCCGACGAGGGAGGCAAGGACTCCTTCGACTGGCTGTACGGCGACCGAGCCGAACGTGAACGGAACCTGCAGGCCAGCGACCAGCGGGACGACGACCAGACGCAGACGATCCCGCAGCGACCTGACAGCGGACCGACCGAGCAGGGGCCATCGTCGCCACAGCAGGGCGCGGCGCAGGATCCGCTGCCGCCGATGAACCTCCCCCCACCATCGGGCCGCAAGGGTGGGCGAGACGCCCGGCAGTCCCCCCGTCGGCCGGCCGGGCGCCCGCGCCGCAAGCGTCGCTGGGGTCGCATCGTGCTCGTGCTCGTGCTGCTGTGGCTGCTGTTCCTCCTCGCCGTGCCGATCTGGGCGTGGAACCAGATTGAGACGGTCGACGCCACCCCGGACGGTGACCGCCTGGAGGATCAGCCGGGCACGACGTACCTCGTGGTGGGCTCTGACAGCCGAGACGACCTGGACGAGGAGGAGCGCCAGGACCTGTCGACCGGCGCCGCCGGTGGCGACCGTACGGACACCATCCTGCTGCTGCACGTCGGCGACGGCCCGCCGCTGCTGATGTCGATCCCCCGTGACTCCCCCGTCGAGGTCCCCGGGCGGGGGGCGGCCAAGATCAACAGCGCGTTCGGCGGCGAGGGCGGGGGACCTGAGCTGCTGGTCGACACCGTCGAGCAGAACACCGGCATCCGGGTGGACCACTACATCGAGGTGGGCTTCGGTGGCTTCGTCGACATCGTGGACGGGCTCGGCGGCATCGAGGTGTGCCCGGATGCGGCGATCGAGGACCCCAAGGCCGGCCTCGACATCGACGAGGGCTGCCAGGAGGTCGACGGCGCCGAGGCCCTCGGCTACGCACGCACCCGCGACTTCGCCCTCGCGGACCTCACCCGGGTGCAGAACCAGCGAGAGGTGATCGGTGCCATCGGGTCCAAGGTCGCCTCGCCGATGACGGTGCTCAACCCGGTCCGCTACCTGCGCACGATCGGCGCGGGTACCAGCTCGTTGCGCATCGGCGAGGGCGTGGGCCCGATCGATCTGGCACGGTTCGGACTGAACATGAGCAAGGTGACCGGCGGAGACGGGCTCTCCTGCACGGTGCCCAACACGACGACGACAAGCACCCTGTCACTGGACCAGGAGCGCGCCGAACAGCTCTTCACCCTCATCAGCGAGGACCGCACCGACGAGGTGGACGAGTCGCTGTGCACCGAGACGGGGCAGCCGGGCTGACGGGGACTCAGCCTCCGGCATCCAGGGCTTCGTGCTGCCGGAGGTCCAGTGGCGTGTCGCGTCCCACCCACGTTCCGGGCACCGGGCACGGGTCGTGGATGCTGACGGTGGCCGCGAGGTCGACGGGCTCCGGGAGCCGCTCGAAACGACGGTGCGACGGGCTGCCGTTCATGACCGGACTCTACGGCGCGCAGCCGCTCCCGACCAGCCTTCGCGTCCGCCCAGCCGAGCACGGTGGCCAGCCACGCCAAGCGCTTGTCACCGTCAACCCGTGCGTGGTCACGGGCGATGGCGTGCAACAACGCCGCCGCCTTGAGCTCCAGCGTCGGGTAGGCATCGTGGCCCGAACGCGCTGGAGCGTGGCCGCGCCGCCGCCGCCTCGTCGAGCAGCCCCTCATCTCGAACCGGACCGGCGTGCGGGTCTCGGACCAGGCCCAGCGGCTCCTCGAGTCGAGGAACTCAACCCCGAAGGAGGGCAGCGCTGGCCAGCCACGCTCCGATGGTTTCTGGAGCCGGTCATGCCGGTAGCTCGAGCGCCCGCGCGATGGGCATGCCGGGCCGGTACGCAAGGTGGGCGTACGTCGGGGCGTCCAGCACGCACAGGTCGGCGCGAGCGCCCGGGCGCAGCACCCCGACGTCGTCGCGCCGTAGGGCCGCCGCGCCGCCGGCGGTGGCCGACCAGAGCGCCTGCGCCGGGGTCATGCCCATCTCGCGTACCGCCAGGGCGATCATCCACGGCATCGACGAGGAGCAGCACGTGCCCGGGTTGCAGTCGCTGGCCAGCGCCACCGTGGCACCGGCCGCGAGCAGCCCGGCCGCGTCGGGAAAGGGCGAGCGGGTGCTGAACTCCACCCCCGGCAGCAGCGTCGCGACGGTCGAGCTGCCGGCCAGCGCGTCCACGTCGGCGTCGGTGAGGTACGTGCAGTGGTCGACGCTGGCAGCGCCGAGCTCGACCGCGAGCCGCACGCCGGGTCCGGGGCCGAGCTGGTTGCCGTGCACCCGCAGCCCCAGGCCGGCATCGGCACAGGCCCGGAGCACCGTACGTGCCTCGTCGGCGTCGAAGGCGCGCGGGTTGCCCGGCTCGCAGAAGACGTCGGCCCAGCGTGCGTACGGGCGGCACGCCGTCAGCATCTCGCCGGCGACCAGCTCGACGTACGCGGAACGTTCGATGCCCGGTGGTATGACGTGGGCGCCCAGGAAGGTCGTGTCCGGTGTCACCTCGGTGGCGAGGCGCAACATGCGCACCTCGGTGACCACGTCGAGGCCGTATCCGCTCTTGATCTCCCAGGTGGTCGTGCCCTGCGCGCGCCCGTCGGCGACTCGCCGGGCGAGCAGCCGCCGCAGCTCGTCGTCACCGGTGGCGCGGGTGGCCGCGACGGTGGTCGCGATGCCACCACCGTCGTAGGCTTCGCCGGCCATCCTGGCGCCGAACTCGACAGACCGGTCCCCGGCGAACAACAGGTGGGTGTGGGAGTCGACGAAGCCGGGGACCACGGCGGCGCCGCCGAGGTCGAGGGACGCGTCGGCTGCCGGAGCCTGCCGGGACGGGCCGAGCCAGGCAATCAGGCCGTCCTCGATCAGCACGGCGGCGTCGTGCAGCACGCCCAGCGCCGAGTCGTCACCGGCCCGCGGGTCGTTGGTGGTGAGCTCACCGACACCGGTGACCAGCGTGGCGCTCATGAGGTTGCGCCGATCGCGTCGCCGAGCATCGCGCCCACGTCGCCGAGCCGGTGC
>JALZKQ010000059.1 GCA_030859165.1 Actinomycetota bacterium | reverse complement strand
CCATCGAGTGGGAGTGAGCCACCCACTCTGAGTTCCCCTCGGGCGTGCGACCGCCGTCCGCATGCGCGGACGGCGGCCTGACTCGACATGGTCAGCGGGTTGACACCAGCAGTCGCAAGCCGTTGCGCTGCAGGGCTTCGCCGATGGGCTGGTACCAGCTCACGTTGGGCTGGCCGACGCGTTGTCCGCAGACCTTCTGCCCGCCAGAGTTGAACAGTGACGCGCCGCTGGTGAGTCCGAGGGCGTACCCGCCGCTGCTGACATTCGAGCCGCCGCTGTCCCCAGGCTCGACGCACGCGCTGTGCCGCACCAGGCCATAGACGACGTCGCCGTTGCCGTAGTTGACCGTCTGATTGGTGGCCTTGAGCGTGCCGCAGGTCCAGCCAGTCGTGCGGCCGCTCTTGCACACCGTCGCACCGATCGGGGGGTTTCCCCACGAGCCGCGGACCGCCATCGCGGTGCCGTTGTAGCGGTTCACCGAGGCTTGCGGCCTCCAGTAGGACGGGTAGCTGTTCCAGAACGTGCCGAAGTCGTCGGTGGGAAAGTTGGCCGTGCGGGTGGCTCCGATGATGTAGCCGTTGCGTGAAGCCGTCGGCCCGCTTCGTAGACAGTGACCGGCGCTCAGGACGACGTTGCGGTTGCTGCTGTCGACCGCGTTGAAGCCGACGCTGCACGTGCCGCTGCCCGGCACGTACTGCGCGCCGCCGTACAAGCTGTCCGTCGGAGTCGGCGATATGGAGGTCGGAGAAGACTCGAAGCGGACAGTGTCGCCGAACTTTCTTGCCACCCGCAGCAGCCGGCGGCTGTCAGCGTCGGTGGCTCCCGTGGTGGAGGTCACGACCACGCTGTTGCTCGGGATGTCGACGTACCAGCCTTGCACAGTGCCAGCGCGGTCGGCCTCAGCCAGGTCGTCGAGTCGCTGCATCACGCGATCGAGCCGGGCTGCGCTGTCGTCGACTCGCTGCGGGTGCGCATCTGCGGCACGCACCTGCGCGGCTGCCTTGCGCGTCACGACAGTGACGACGAGGTCGCCCTGGTCATCGAGGTAGGAGCCCGCCGTCCCGGAGTCCGCCTGGTCGGCGAGCTCCTTGGTGAGCCGCACCAGGCTCCGCTCCCGTCGAAGCTGTACGCGTGCCTGCCCCAACGGGGTGCCGTGAAGTCGTGCCAACGCCTGCGCGGCCGTGGTGTCGAGGCCAGTGACTTCGAGGGGCGGTTGGGTCTGAGCAGATGTGGACGGAGGCGCGACCGGCTCCCTGGGCGAGACGGCCTGTGCGGAGCCGGCTGAGAATCCGAGCGACAAGCCCACAACGAGCCCACCGGCGAGGGTGGCGCGAAGGGCTGGGACGTGGCGGCGGCGGAGTGTGGATGCAGCGATCATGATGTTCTCCTCGGTCGTGATGGGCCTCCGTAGTGAGGCCGGCAACTCCGACCTTGGGCCGCGGCGCTGAACGCGCTCTTCACATCGGCTTAACGCGCCACCCAGCGACTCGTTGCGGTCGTGCGGATCACCATGACGACATCCCCGCCGTTGAGCGTGCGGCTGCTGCCAGTGAGCCCACGACGGTCCACGCATGCCACTGAGCCGAGCGGAGGTCGGCCGTCGCCCAGGCAGGCGAGTACGAGACGGTAGGCGCGGGTGCCGTCCGCCCGGCGAAGTACGTTCAGGTCTTCCCATGTGCGCTCAGCGAGGATCGTCGCGTCGTAACGCATCAGCAACCGGGCTGGTGCGACACGACTGGCGACAAGGCCCTCTGCGTGCACGCGCAACGGAACCCCCAGCGTGGTCGCGGTGCTCGGAGCCAGCTCGTCCAGGGTGACGGTCGCTCCGTCGGCGTCCTGTGCGGGCACCTGCAGGCTCGCGAGCTGCTTGTCCCTGGCGAACGTGACTGGTTGGCAGCCATAGCCGGCGCCGGCGCCGTCACCGCAGCGGCCCGAGCCGTAGGTGCTTTCCGGGCTCACGTCGACCGGCTGGTCTGTCTTGGCCGGGAGCGCGAGGGTGCCGGTGACGACGCGGACCGCGCCCCCGCCCACACGCTCGTACGAAGCCGCGATCACGCTGGTTCCGCTCGTGCCCCGCTTGAGCAGCAGGCCCTCGTTGACGAACGTGCTCAGGTCGTTCAACCCGTTGCGGGTCCGCCCCTCGTACCACCCGCCGTCGTTCGCGATCACCAGCCGGCCGACCCCGGTGCCGTCCAACTGCGGCCGTAGTTCGACAGCGGTGCCGCGGTCTGCGGCGACGTACGCCTCGGCCCCGGCGAGGCGCACGGCGCCACGCACTTCGAGCTGGTACTCGTCGAAGAGGTTGACGCCCCGGCCGGGGATACGCAACGTTCCGGTGTCCCGAACGCTCAGGAGCCCCGGCGGACCCGAAACGGCAGAGTCACACACGTCTGGGTCGTTCGTGGCGAACAGCGCACACTTGCGGGTGGTGATCGTGCTGGCACCGAACCGGGTGCTGGTCCACGTCAGGTGGCCGGCGAGGTTGATCCGGCCCGGTCCGCCCAGGGTGCCCAGGAGATTGACCGTGGCCCCGCGCCGTACCGTCGAGGGGCGCGTCGACTGGTCGCCTTCCACGTAGAGCATGGACCCCGTGTCGAGCTGCAGAGTGGTGCCGGCCGCCACGTCGATCGCCTGCATGTTGGCGGACTCACCTTCGCGCATGCGGACCGTGCCCCCGGCGTTGATGCAGGCGTAGGCAGTGTCGCCGTCGAGCATGTTCGGGGCTGAGCCGGTGGACCAGTTGGCGTCGTCCACCCACAAGCCTCCACCGCTGCCGATCCACCGGTTCGTGACGAGGCCCGGTTGACCGTCCATGCTGCAGAAGCCCCCGGCGGCGGGCGCGGGAGCAACGGCGGCACCCCACAGCAGGGGAGCGGCGAGCAGCCCGCCCACTGCGGCGAAAGCGCGGCCTCGCACGTTCAACTGGTGCAGCAGGCTGTTCCTCATGCTGTCTCGATCTCTTCTCGCTCGCGGTGACTGAGCGGCCCGAAACTGGGTGAGTGCACCCGGGGCCGCAGGCTGGCAGGGCGGACGACCTCGGTGATCGGCCCTGACGTGCGCCGCCTTCGATGGTGCGGGAGCTTCGGTCGCATTGCCATAGCCCGTATGGGTGGTTGCAGGGGCAACAACGACGCCGCGAGGTGCGAGCGAAGCCGCAGGTCGAGTGAGGCCGCTCGACGTCTTCGACGACTAGCATCGCCCCGTGGAGCTGCGCCTGCTCGGTCCCTTCGAGGTTGTCCATGAGGGTCGCACGGCTGCGCTCGGTGGCCGACGCCAGCGATGCGTCCTGGCGATGCTCGCGCTCTCGGCTCCTGACGTGGTCTCGACCGACCGGCTGGTCGACGGCGTCTGGGGTGAGGATCCGCCAGCCAAACCCCTCGCCACGCTCCAGGTGTTCGTGCACAACGTGCGCAAGGCCCTACGTGACCTCGACCCCGGCGCCGGGACTGATCTGTTGGTGCGCCGTCAACCCGGCTACTTCCTGCAGATGTCCGCGGCAACCACCGATGTGGAAACGTTCGACGCCCTCGTCCGACGCGCGCGAACATCGGCGGTTACCGAGCCCACGACTGCCAGCCGGTTGCTTCGCGAGGCGCTGGGACTGTGGCGAGGCCCAGCCCTCGCTGACATCAGGGACGCTCCGTTCGCCGACGCCGAGGTGGCACGGATGGAGGAGCAACGGCTGCTGGCCGAGGAAGACGTCTTCGACCTCGACCTGCGCCTGGGCGAACACCACCAGATCGTTCCTGCGCTCGAGGACCGGGTACACAAGCATCCCACCCGCGAACGCTTCTGGGGACAGCTCATGGTGGCGCTCTACCGGTCGGACCGTCAGGCCGATGCCCTCACGGCCTACGGTCGAGCCCGCGACCGCCTCGCAGAGGAGTTGGGCATCGACCCGGGCGAAGCGCTGCGGCAGCTCGAAGTCGGAATCCTGCGTCAGGATCCGGCACTCTCTGCCCCCGTCATCTCCGCGGTCAGCGACCAGGCGGCCATCCGTCCGGTGCCGACGCCACGCCGGGCCGCGCGAGTACCCCGCCCACTCACCCCGACGATCGGCCGCGATGCGGAGGTTCGCGAGCTGGTGACCCGGCTCGCCGACGCTGACATCCGGCTCGTCACACTCACCGGACCAGGGGGGTCCGGCAAGACACGTCTCGCGACGGTCGTCGCTCAGCGGTGCGGCGACGACTTCCCTGCCGGCACCTGGTTCCTGTCCCTCACCGACGTGGAGGAGGCGCAACAGATGCTGAGCGCCGTCGGGCGGGCCGTCGCCCCGGAGGTGGCGTCCGACGACGACCCGCTCGACACGCTGGCCACGGCCGTCGGCGACGCGCCCGCCCTGCTCGTTCTCGACAACCTCGAGGGGGTGGACGGTGCCCCCGCAGCGGTCTCGCAGATGCTCGAACGAGTTCAGTGCCTCACGGTTCTTGCCACGAGTCGCCTGCCGCTTCGGTCGATAGCCGAGCATGAGCACCCGGTGGCGCCCCTCGGCGTGCCAGCTGCCGAAGCGGCGACTGCCGAGGTCGATGGTGCAGCAGCGGTGCAGCTTTTCGTGTCCCGCGCCCGCGCATCGATGTCGGGTTTCAAGCTGAACGACGCGAACCGTCACCACGTCGCCGAACTCTGCCGACTCGTCGACGGCGTCCCGCTCGCGATCGAGCTGGCCGCGGCCCGCGTACGGCTGATGAGCCCGGAGACCATTGCCCGACGCCTGCGCACGGGGTTGGAGCTCTTGACCAGCAACTCGCCGGAGGTCCCCGTCCGGCAGCGTGCCGTCGCGACCACAGTCGCCTGGAGCTACGCGCACCTCGACGAGTCGGCGCAGCGGATGTGCGACCGGTTGACCGTCTTCGAGCGTGGCTTCACGTTGGAAGCGGTCGAGGCCGTGTGCGCCGATGGTGACGAGCAAGTTCTGGACGCACTCACCGCTCTCGTCGACGCGAGTGTGGTGAGGTCGGTGGAATCACGCGTGGAGGTGCGGTTCGTCCTGTTGGCCACTGTGCGCGCCTACGTACGCGGCCGCTTGGGACACGATCCGGACCTCATGAGGCGTAGGGAGCGTCTGGCCCGGTGGCTGTTGGAGCAAGCGAAGGCGTGGAGCGCCGAGCTGGACGGCCCCGCTGGCCCCGTCGTGCTCGGCCGTTTCGACGATGTGGCGGCCGACATGGAGGCGGTGCTGCAGTGGGCGTGCGTCACGGGCGAGCCCACCGTGTGTGTCGACATGGCCGTTGCTCTGCACGACTGCTGGATCGCGTCCGGCCGGCTTGCCGACGGCCTTGCTCATGCCGAGTCCGCCCTCGCGACGCCCGGGGTGACGATCTCGCAGCAGGCGCGGCTGAGGACAGTGCTGGCCAAGCTTGCCTATCACCGCACCGACTGGCCACGCACACGAACCGAGTGCGAGGCGGCGCTCGAGCTCGTCAGGGGGCTGCCGATGGCAACCTGCTACGACGAGGAGACGGCGGCCGTTGCGAGGTGCCACCTCGGAGCCGTCATGGTGGTCACGGGTGAGGCTGCCGTAGGCGCCGGGCTGGTCGAGCAGGCGCTCGCCGATGCCGTACGCCTCGATCTGTACCCGCTGGAGGCGACGGCGCTGTCGGCGCTGGCGATTGCGAGCGCGGTGACCGGTGACATGGAGGGCGAGCAGATGCGCCACGAGCAGCGACTCGACGTGGTCAGAGCCCACAGCGACCGGGCCCGGATCGCGGACACCCTCAACACTCTCGCCGAGATCGCGCTGGACGAGCCGGACGCGGATACGGCGCGCACATGGGCTCACGAGTCGCTGGCCCTCGCCCAGGGCGTGTTGCCATTGGAGACGCGCGACGCCCTCATCTCCCTGGCTCGAGCCGAGGTGGCGTGCGAGCACCCCGAGCGCGCTGTGGAGCCGTTGCGTGTCGCGCTCACCCTGTGCGAACGCACTGGTCAGGCGCTCGGGACCGCCCAGTGCCTGCGCACGGCGGCCGGAGCAGCGGTCCTGGTCGGCGACGCCGAGTCGGCCGCCCTGCTCTTCGCGGCGGCACAGAAGTTGCACCCGTCGCCGTCGGGCCGTGACGAACCTGCGGAGGGCGACTTCTGCATCCGACTGCGTCAAGCGCGTGAACAGCTCGGCGAGGCTGCCTTCGCGACGGCCTGGACGCGAGGCACCGTGCGACTTGGTGACCAGGCGCTGTTGACGGCCGAGCGGGTGCTCGAGCGGCTCTGAGCTGCTGCACAAACCTCCCGGATGGCGGGGGCCACATGGTCTCGCGGGTGGGTTAAGAGCCCGTTAAGCGGTCGGCGCGATGGTTGCTCCAACGAACCGGGAAGCGGTTCACCTCAGCAGACAAGGACCGACATCATGAACGTCACCCAGGCCGCCGCCCGCCTCGCCAAGTTCGCCGCCACCGCCCTCCTCGCCCTCGCCACGGTGATCGCCGTCGCCCTTCCCTCCCAGGCCGCGAGCGGCTGGTACTGGCAGGGCGCGGTCAACATGAACACCTACTACGGAGCCGCGAGCGGGAACGCCTACATCGCCTCCAACAACAGCTGGGTCGAGGTCGGCTCCTACATCAAGGACACCCGCACCGACGGGTACTGTGCGGCTGTGCAGATGCGCGGCGTGTACTCCAACGGAGCACGCACCAACTGGTTCGCCGTCGGCAACAACTGCAGCACCACGCAGTGGAGCTGGGCGCAGCGCACCTTGTATGCCGCCCCGGGCTACCAGTTCACCAACGCCGAGACCCGCACGTGCCAGTCGAACCGCTACGGCAGCGTCATCGGCACCTGCTCCGCAGCGGTGGCAGCCACCAGCTGGAGAAGGGTCTACTACTGAGCCTCACCGAAGCGTACGACCTCAGGCCCGGCCCTCACCCGAGGGCCGGGCCTGGGACTTGTTAACGGCCCAGCGGACCGCCGATGCGGCGTCCACGCAGCTCGGTGAGGGCCTCGATCACGGGCAGGTCACACCCCGGGGCCCGCGCGGGTGCCCTTGAAATCACTGCGGACCATCGGCCCACGGCTGACACCGGGTGGATCCGGCCTCAGTCCCCGCGCACGTCGCTGACCACGGCGTCGCCACGGGTCGCCCGCACGCAGCCGGCGACCAGGCGCACCACGTCCTCGGCAGGCACCAGGCGTGCCAGTGCGTCGGCGCCGCGGGGCAGTCCGAGCCGCTGCGCCCCGTCGGCCGCGAGGTCGTCGACGTACGGCGAGAGCTCGGTCCACACCGCCTGTACCTCACGGCAGAAGATCGCCGCACCCGTCGGCCCGACGCCCTTGAAACGTTGCAGCTCCCGCTCGAGTGCAGCGGCGTCGCCGTCGGCACGGACGCGCAGCCGCCTCAGGTCCCCGCGGTCCTCGTCCAGCAGCTGCGCCGCGTCGCCGAGCTGGGTGCTGGTGCGCTCGTCGTAGCGACGGTAGCCGCCGCGGCTGAGGGCATCGACACGTTGCTGCCAGGTGGCTCGCGCGGTCGCGCGCGGGGTGCGCATGCCGGCCCTGGACAGCTCCCGCGCCGCCGCGACCGCGATCTCGGAGCTGATCCGGGTCGACAGCAGCAGCGAGAGCACCAACAGACGCCACAGCGGCGACGGCTTGTCGGCGAGCCGGATCCCCGCCTCCTCGCACCAGGTGGTGCCGTGGCGGGAGACGAGCCGGGCGGCGGTGTCGGATCGGTTCACCCGCCCAGCAGAGCGCCCATGCGGCGTCCCGGCAACTCGGCGACGATGAGTCGATGGCCGACGTCCAGCAGTCCGTACGCGAGACCGTCGCACCCCTGCTGCAGCCGTGGCACCTCACGCTGATCGTGGTCGGACCGATCTCGCTGGCGATCGGGGGCCTGTTCCACCCCTCCCCCTGACACCGGAGTCGGCCGAGCAGTGGCGGGTGCGCACCTGGGCGCTGCCGCTGTTCCCGCTGCTCGCGGTGATGCTGTGGACCCTGCTGATCGGCGTGCGCCACGGCATCGACGGTGCGGTCGCGGTCGCGGCGCGGGTGTGCGCGGACGTCTACGCCGCCTTCTACACCGCGCTGGACGTGCTGGCCGGCATCGCGAACGGTGCCATCGTGAGGTACGGCGCCCAGCGCGATCTCGAGATCGACGGCGTCAAGAACATGATCTTCGGACAGGGCAACGACGTGCTCCTGGTCGGGACCTGGGCGATGATCGCGGCCTGTCTGCTGACCGGAGTCGTGTACGTCCGGCGCGTCGGGGCGTGGGCGTTGCCCGGTGCGCTGGGGCTGGCTGTGTCGGCCTGGTCCTTTCGCGACGCCCACATCTATCCGCCGCGCGGTGTCTTAACGATGCTCGGTTTCGGCCTGGGTGCGCTGCTGCTGGCGGTGCCGGTGTTGCGGGAACGCCGGCTCAGCGGCTCGCCGTCACCCGGATCAGGTTCTTCCACGGGTCCGCGAAGGTGATGGCCGCACCGTCGTCAGCCACTGCGACCCGGCGGTGCCGCAGACGATCGACCAGCGCCGCAACCTCCTCGCGGGTAGGGACCACGATGGACACCTCGCCGAGGCCCAGCGTGGCGGCACGAGGACCGGCACCGACGCTGTTCCAGGTGTTCATCGCCATGTGGTGGTGGTAGCCACCCGCGGACACGAACAGCGCGCTCCCGTGCCAGCCCGTCGTCTCCTCGAAGCCGAGCGCGCGTACGTAGAACTCGTGTGCCGTTGCTGTGTCGCCGACCTGGAGGTGCACGTGACCCACCACCGCGCCATCGTCCGGGGCTCGGTCGTCGGTCAGGTGCTTCGACAGGTACGCGCGGGCGTCCAGCGGCAGGCTCGCCATCTGCAGGCCGCCATCCAGCCAGCGCCACTCCTCTCGTGGACGGTCGGTGTACAGCTCGACGCCGTTGCCCTCCGGGTCGGTGAAGTAGAACGCGAGGCTCACCAGGTGGTCGGCCGCGCCGACGTACGACGACGGGGCGACGCGGGCGGCCGATGCGACGGCCGCGGCCAGCGCTGCCCGGTCGGCGAACAGGATCGCGGTGTGGAACAGACCGGCCTGACCGCACCCGGGCACCGGCAGACCGGGCGTGTGCCGCAGCACCAAGAGCGGCGTCGCGCCGCGACCCAGCACCACGCCGTGCCCTGACTCGCGCAGCACGGACAGCGCGATCGCGTCGCGGTAGTAGGCCGTCATGCGGGGGAGGTCATCGACGTGCAGGGTAACGGCGTCCATCGACGTGTCGGCGGGAAGCAGGTCGGTGCCGGTCGCTACTGCACTGGTATGCGTCATGGGGGTCTCCTCGGCGTGTGACCAATGTACTTGAACTTTCAAACATACGCCACCGTGAGACGCGGGAATACCGTGCGGCCGTCGGCGCTGAAAGCAGGCGTGACGTCCTCGGGCACCGAAGCCACACGGACCGCCGTCGGGCTGCGCTCCGAGCGCGGTCCCGTCCTGCTGGCAGTCATGCTCTGCGTCGGCCTGGTGGCGATCGAGGCGACGATCATCGCCACCGCGGTCCCGTCGATCGTCGCGGACCTGGGCGGCTTCGCCTCGTTCCCCTGGCTGTTCTCGATCTTCCTGCTCGCGCAGGCGGTGTCGGTGCCGATCTACGGCAAGCTGTCCGACTCCTTGGGACGACGCCCGATCATGTTCGTGGGGATAGGCCTGTTCCTGGTCGGCTCCGTGCTGTGCGGCGCTGCGTGGTCGATGCCGGTGCTGATCGCCGCCCGGGCGGTGCAGGGTCTGGGTGCGGGTGCGATCTTCCCGATGTCGATGACGATCGTCGGTGACCTCTACTCGGTCGAGGAGCGCTCCCGGGTTCAGGGCTACGTCGCCAGCGTGTGGGGGATCTCGTCGGTGGTCGGACCGACCCTGGGCGGGCTGTTCGCGCAGTACCTGTCCTGGAGGTGGATCTTCTTCGTCAATATCCCGCTCGGGTTCATCGCCGTCGCGATGCTGCTGCACAGCTTCCACGAGCAGGTCGAGCCACGTCGGCACCGGATCGACTACGCGGGCGCGACCCTTCTCGTCGTCGGCTGCTCGTTGCTGATCCTGGCCCTGCTGGAGGGCGGCAGCAGCTGGGCGTGGATGTCGGTTCCTGGGGTGTCGATCGTGGTGACCGGGGTCCTGGTCCTGGTCGCGTTCGTCCTCGTGGAGCGCCGGGCCGCCGAGCCGGTGCTTCCGCTGTGGGTCTTTCGCCGACGTGTCCTGGTCGGGGCCAGCGCGGTCTCCTTCGCCGTCGGTGCCCTGATGATCGGTCTCACGTCGTACGTGCCGACGTACGCCCAAGGGGTGCTCGGTGCGGACGCCGTCACCGCGGGGTTCGCGCTCGCGGCGATGACCATCGGCTGGCCGATCGCGGCATCACAGGCCGGACGGCTCTACATGCGGGTCGGCTTCCGGGACACCTGCCTGGTCGGCACCGTCTTCCTCCTGGCCGGCGGGGCCGGCCTGCTGACGCTGGGCAGCGGGAGCAGCGTGTGGGAGGTCGCGACCCACAGCTTCCTGATCGGCCTGGGCCTCGGTCTGATCGCCAGCCCCAGCCTGGTTGCCATCCAGTCGGTGGTGGAGTGGGAGCGCCGCGGCGTCGTGACGGGCACGTCCATGTTCGCCCGGTCCATCGGCAGCGCGCTCGGCATCGCCGTATTCGGGGCGATCGCCAACGCGACACTGGCCCGCCGGTTCGCTGCACCGCCCGAAGGGCTGACCGGTGAACTGCCGAGCAGTGCCGACGACGCAGCAGTCGTCCTCGACGGCGGCAGCAGCGGCGGCGCAGCGCTCGATGCGTTCGTACGCTCCGGGCTGACCGACGCGTCGCAGCACGTGTTCATCGGGGTGGCGGTGCTGGCCGTGCTGACCGTGGGTGCCGTGTTGCTGCTGCCCCGGCGGACCGAGCCGCTCAGCTTCGACTGACGCGCACCGGCAGCCCGTCCGAGGCGGTGACTCGGGCGACCGGCTGCCCCGGTTAGGGTCGGCCAATGATCTCGGCTCTGGCGACGGTCGCGGCCGGCGCATCCGACGACCTGCCCACCGAGGGGGTGGCCGGCTGGTCGGTGGACGTGATGGAGCGACTCGGTGGCCCTGGAGCCGGCCTGGTCATCGCGGCTGAGAACCTGTTTCCGCCGCTGCCCAGCGAGGTGATCCTCCCGCTGGCCGGCTTTACCGCGAGCCGCGGCGACTTCACCCTGGCCGAGGCGCTGATCTGGACCACTGTCGGCTCGGTGGTGGGTGCCGTCACGCTGTACGTCCTCGGGGCGCTCTTCGGTCGCGACCGGATGCGGAACTGGGCGTTGCACACGCCGCTGGTCAAGCTGAGCGACGTGGACCGAGCCGAGGCGTGGTTCGTCCGGCACGGCTACAAGGCCGTCTTCTTCGGACGGATGGTGCCGATCTTCCGCAGCTTCATCTCGATACCGGCCGGGATCGAACGGATGCCTGTCGTGGCGTTCCTGCTGCTCACCACGGCAGGCAGCGCCATCTGGAACGCCATCTTCGTCCTCGCCGGCTACTGGCTCGGGGAGAACTGGGCCGACGTGGAACCGTACGCGGGCACCCTGCAGGTCATCGTGATCGGCGCGGTGCTGCTCGGCGTCGCCTACTACGTCGTCAGCCGGCTCGTGCGTACGCACCGTCCGGGCTGAGCCACTCAGCTGGTGAACCGGCCGGCGGGTCCAGGTCTGGTGTTGCGCCAGACGTGCTTGAGCTCCTGGTACTCCTCGAGACCGGCCACGCCGAGCTCGCGGCCGTTTCCCGAGCGCTTGAAGCCGCCCCACTCCGCCTGCGGGACGTAGTAGCCGAAGTCGTTGATCCAGACGGTGCCGTGACGCAGTCCGGCCGCGACCCGGTCGCCACGCGCCTCGTCGTCGCTCCACACCGCCCCGGCCAGTCCGTACTCGGTGTCGTTTCCGAGTGCCAGCGCCTCCTGTTCGGTGTCGAAGCGCTCGACGGTCAGGATCGGCCCGAAGGTCTCCTCCCGCACGATCCGCATGTCGGCGGTGCAGTCGTCGAAGATCGTCGGCAGGTAGAAGTAGCCGCGGGCGAGGGCTGGGTCCTCGGGGCGGCCGCCCCCCGTCACGATCCTCGCGCCCTCCGCGGTGCCCACCCGTACGTACTCCTCGACCTTGGCGCGGTGCTCGGCGGACACCAGCGGGCCGGACTCCGTCGCCTCGTCCAGACCGTTGCCCAGGACGATCCGCTGCGCCCGCGCTGCGACCGCTGCCACCAGGTCGTCGGCGATCGAGCGTTCCACGATCAGGCGCGTGCCCGAGGAGCACACCTGCCCGGCGTGCAGGAACACGCCGGTCAGCACCTGGTCCACGACGGTGTCGAAGTCCACGTCGGCGAACACGATGTGCGGGTTCTTGCCGCCGAGCTCCACGGCGGTCCTCTTCACCGTCTGCGCGGCAGCCCGCAGAATGCCCCGGCCGGTCGCCAGACCTCCGGTGAACGAGACGAGGTCGACGGCGTCATGCTCGACGAGGGTGGGTCCGACCGCGCTGCCGGCCCCCAGGACCAGGTTGAGCACACCGGCTGGGACACCGGCCTCCTCGACCAGGCGCACCAGGTGGATCGTGCTCAACGGCGTCACCTCGCTGGGCTTGACGATGCTGGTGCACCCGGCGACCAGTGCGGGGGCGACCTTCCACGAGATCTGGAGCAGCGGGTAGTTCCACGGACCGATCAGGCTGCACACACCGGTCGGCTCGCGCAGCACCCGGCTGTACACGTCCGGGTTCCCGGTCTCGACGACGCGGTCACGCTGGGACAGCGCCTGCTCGGCGAACCAGCCGAAGACCGCGGCGACGTCGTCGACGTCACCGCGGGCCTCGACCAGCGTCTTGCCGGTGTCCAGGGTCTCGATGCGCGCGACCTGCTCGCGGTCGCGCTGCAGCAGATCCGCGATCCGGGTCAGCGTCGCGGCCCGTTCGACGATGGGGGTCCGCGGCCACGGGCCGGTGTCGAAGGCGCGGCGGGCCGCCTCGACCGCTGCCACGGCGTCGTCGGCGCCCGCCTCGTCGACGGTCTGCACCACCGACCCGTCGAACGGGTTGGTCGTGTCGCGGGTGCCGCCGCCGGTCGCGGGCACCCAGGCACCGTCGATGTAGAGGTCGGGCATGGTCCCATGTGTAGCAGGTGGCCGACGGCGCGACGGCTCTGGATGAAGTCCCACAGCGCGACAAGCGAGCAACCATCTGTCTGGGTGACACTCCACTAGACTCCTGCCGTCGCCTCGTCTTTCAGTGGCGAGTCCGGGGTGTAGTCGGGGTCTGAAGCCGCCGGTCTCCAGCAGTGATCGGGCGATGTAGTTGGTGAGGTTGCGGAACCCGAGGGCCGAGCCGCGGAGGTGCTCGAGGCGGCCGTTGATCGCCTCAGTCGGGCCGTGGGATGTGCCGGGCCGGTCGAAGTGGCTCTGTTGCGTTGACGCATCGCACCGTGGCGGTGCGGGTGGCTCGATGAAGCGCACTCGCCGTTTGAGACCGCCTGTGAGGATGCCCTCGGGGTTCGCTGGGTTCCGTTTCCCGCCCGAGGTGATCTTGTTGGCGGTGCGCTGGTACCTCCGCTACGGGTTGTCCTACCGGGACCTCGAAGAGCTTCTCGCCGAGCGTGGCATCGCAGTCGACCACGTCACCCTGTATCGGTGGGTGCAGCGGTTCACACCCTTGTTGATCGACGCGGCCCGGCCGGCTC
>JALZKQ010000064.1 GCA_030859165.1 Actinomycetota bacterium | reverse complement strand
CATAGGTTCGTTGCGGGGACGCCCGGCGACGAGACGCTTCCGTCGCGAGGCCACCCAGGACGCACACCGGACACCACCTACGGCCTCGACGCCGCAGCCCTGGACCTGAACCCCGACGGACGGCACGGCTACGCTTCCGGAATGCCCGACGCCGCCCTCGTGCTGCTCGCCGCGGGCTCGGGAAGCCGTACCGGGTACACGACCAACAAGGTGTTCCTCCCCCTGGCGGGTCGTTGTGTCCTCACCTGGTCGCTGGATCGGACGGCCTCGCTGGCGCAGATCGGACCCGTCGTCCTCGTCGTGCGCGACGACGAGGTCGCAGCCGCCCGGGCCGTGCTGGAACGCGAGAGCCCGCAGCGCGCCGTGCGCGTCGTGTCCGGCGGCCCGACCCGGCACCGCTCGGAGTACAACGCCCTGCACTGCCTGGCAGGCGACATCACCTCCGGCGCGATCGACGTCGTGGTGGTCCACGACGCGGCCCGCCCGTTGTCGGATCGGGACTTGTTCGTCGACGTGGTTCGCGCGGCCAGGGCCCACGGCGGCGCCGTCCCGGGACGCCGCCGAGGAAACCTGCTCGAGCACGACCTGCGGCCCACTGGCATCGATGCCGTCACCGTGCAGACCCCGCAGGCGTTCCGCGCCGCTCCGCTGCTCGCCGCCCACGAGGCGGCCCGCCGGGCTGGCTTCGAGAGCAGCGACACGGCCGCCTGCGTGGAGGGCTTCGGCGACGCGGTGACCGTGCGGTTGCTGCCCGGGCGGGCCTCGAACATCAAGATCACCTTCGCCGAGGACCTGTTCCTGGCCGAGGCGCTGCTGGCGCGGGCGTCGCGCTGACGTCGAGGGTCACCGCGTCGCCCCCTGAGTGCCGCAGCCCGTCGAGGCACTCGAGCACGGCGACGTCCTCGGCGTCTGCGACCCGGTGTGCGAACGACGGGACCTGCACCGCAACCGGCGTGGCGAGGTCCGCCAGGACGTCGACCAGACGGTCGAGGTCGTGCAGGTCCCGGGCCCGGGGCAGTCGCTGCTGCAGCGCCGGCACCAGTGACACGGCGAACGCCACGGGTGCCGAGAGGATGCGGAGCGCGGCACGGTCCACCGTGGCGATGACGACCTCACCGTCGACGCGCTTGACCGTGTCGGTCACCGGCGAGACACCGACCGCCACGCCGGCGACACCGACCGTGTCCAGGCACATCGACAACGTGCTCACCGGGACCAGCGGGCACAGCGGGTCGTGGACGAGGACGACGTCGTAGCCGGCCGACAGCCGCGACACGGACAGCCCGCAATCGCCTGGAGCTTCATCCACCACCACGACGTCGCAGCCGGGCAGCTCCGCCAGCGACTCGAGGACGTGGTCGACGAGTCGGACGCCGTTGAGCCGCTGCGAACCGAGCGCGGAGGGCGCGGGGGCGACGACCACGCCGACGACCCGGCGGGTGCCGCCCGGGTGTTGGGTGGTCATGGCCGCAACCTATCCGAGCTGATGCCATCCCGGAGCACGTGCAAGGGCCCCGGCATCAACACCGGGGCCCTTGGCGTACGCGATGAGACTGCGCCTCAGGAGGCGAGCACCTCGTCCAGGATGGTCTCCGCCTTGTCCTCGTTGGTGCGCTCGGCGAGTGCGAGCTCCGACACGAGAATCTGGCGGGCCTTGGCCAGCATGCGCTTCTCGCCCGCCGAGAGCCCGCGGTCACGCTCGCGGCGCCAGAGGTCACGTACGACCTCCGACACCTTCATCACGTCGCCGGAGTGCAGCTTCTCCAGGTTGGCCTTGTAGCGCCGTGACCAGTTGGTCGGCTCCTCGGTGTGCTCGGCACGCAGCACCGCGAACACCCGCTCCAGTCCGGCCTTGTCCACGACGTCCCGGACGCCCACCAGATCCAGGTTGCACGCCGGCACCCTGACCACCAGATCGCTCTGGGCGACGATGCGCAGCACGAGGTACGCCTTGTCCTCGCCCTTGATCTGTCGTGTCTCAATGTCCTCAATGACCGCCGCCCCGTGGTTGGGATAGACGACCGTTTCTCCAACGCTGAAAGTCATGTTGTCAATTGTCCCTTCCGACAGTGACGAGTCTAACATGCCTCCCGACCACTCCTACGGTGTCTTCGCAGGTCAGGGGCACTATGAGGGGCTTGACAAATTGCCGATCCCGTGCCGGTGCGAGCCCGCACCTCGGCGCGAGGAGACCGCACGCCCGGTGGCCGCGGACCTCACGACGTGGACGTCGGGCGTCGTCGCTAGGCTGCCGCCTGACGGGGTGCGACATGTGCCGCCGCCCCGGCCAGCCGGCCGTGACGAGAGGAAGCCGCGTCGTGTCGATAGCACAGGTGTCCAGCCCTGGTCGCCGGAGTCGGCTGCTGGCCATCGGCGCAGTCGCCGTGCTCGGCATCGTCGGTTGCGGCAGCGGATTCAACGCCCAGACCATCGAGCCGTACGACCCCGGTGTGGGCGCCAACGAGCGACTCGACACCATCGACATCCTGGGCGCGCTCGTCGTCGCCAACGGGGACGAGACCGGCACCGTGTCGGCGACGCTGGTGAGCCAGCCGGGCAGCGAGCACGAGCTCGTCGAGGTGAGCGCCGAGACCCTCGATGGCGAGCCGATCGACGTCCAGGTGGACGGATCCTTCACGGTGACCGCTCGGACGCAGCAACCACAGAAGCTCGGCGACTCCTCGGCGGCGTCCGACGAGACCGCGATCATCGTCCTGAGTGGTGACACGTTCGGGCCCGGTGACTTCGTCGAGGTCACCTTCGCCTTCTCCGACGCCGAGCCATTCGAGGTGCAGATGCCTGTGGTGGCCCGTGGCGAGGACGGCATGTACGACGAGGTCGCCGAGGCCTGACTGCGGTCCGGACCCGGCGCTCAGACCTCGTACTAGTAGCCCAGCCCGCGCACCGTCACCAGGAAGCGCGGGTCGGCGGGGTCGGGCTCGATCTTGGCCCGCAGACGCTTCACGTGGACATCGAGGGTCTTGGTGTCGCCCACGTAGTCCGCCCCCCACACCCGGTCGATGAGCTGGCCGCGCGTCAGCACCCGGCCGGAGTTGCGCAGGAACATCTCGAGCAGCTCGAACTCCTTGAGCGGCAGTCGGACCTCGTCGCCGTTGACGCTCACGACGTGACGCTCGACGTCCATCCGGACCCGCCCGGACTCCAACGTGGAGGGGGCGAGCTCGGGCTCGGTACCCCGGCGCAGGACCGCGCGGATGCGGGCGACGAGCTCGCGCGGGCTGTAGGGCTTGGTGATGTAGTCGTCTGCGCCGAGCTCGAGGCCGACGACCTTGTCGATCTCGGCGTCCTTGGCGGTGACCATGATGACGGGGACGTTGGACAGCGAGCGTAGCTTGCGGCACACCTCGGTTCCGGGAAGCCCGGGGAGCATCAGGTCCAGCAGGACGATGTCCGCACCGTGCCGTTCGAAGTCGGCGAGCGCGTCGGGCCCGGTCGCCGCGACGGAAACCTCGAAACCCTCCTTGCGCAGCATGTACGCCAAGGCGTCGCTGTAGCTTTCCTCGTCCTCGACCACGAGTACGCGGGTCACGACGGTGCCTCCTCGTGGGCTGGGTCGAGCGAGTGGTGTTTATGGACCTGGGGTGGTGCCGCGACGCTCGCCTCGGGCAGGGTCCGGGCCGGGTCGAGCGGCACGTCGTCGGCGCGTACGTCCTCCGGCGGTCCGACCGGCGGCAGGGGCAGGCGGATCCGGAAGGACGATCCCTGACCGGGGATGCTCCATACGCGGACGTCGCCACCGTGGCTGGCCGCGACGTGCTTGACGATCGAGAGGCCCAGCCCGGTCCCGCCAGTGGTGCGGGCGCGTGCCGGGTCGACCCGATAGAAGCGCTCGAAGATGCGGTCCAGCTCGGACTGGGCGATGCCGATGCCCTGGTCGCTGACGGTGATCGCCGCCAGCGCACCACCGGTGTCGGCGCGGTCCGGGTGCGCCTCGTGGGCCGAGACCTCCTCGGCCCGTACCCGCTCGGCCATCACCGCGACCCGTGACCCGTCGGGGCTGTAGGTGACGGCGTTCTCGACCAGGTTGCTGACGGCGACCAGCAGCTGCTCCGGGTTTCCGAGGACCCGCAGGTCGGCGTCGCAGCGGGCCACCAGCACGATGTGCCGCACGTCGGCGTCGGTGCGGCTGCGGTCCAGCGCCTTCATCACCACGTCCTCGAGGCTGATCTCCACCGGCTCGTCGATCAGCATGTCGTCCTGCAGCCGTGACAGCTCGATGATCTGCTGCACCAGCCGGGTCAGCCGCTCGCTCTCGACCAGCATCCGCCCGGAGAACCGGCGTACCGCCTCGGGGTCCTCGGCCGCCTCGCGGACTGCCTCGGCGAGCAGGTTGAGGGCGCCGACGGGGGTCTTGAGCTCGTGACTCACGTTGCCCACGAAGTCGCGGCGCAGCACCTCCACCCGTCGCTCACGGGTCCGGTCCTCCGCAAGGACGAGGATCAGTTGGCTGCTCAGCGGCGCCACCCGGGCGAACACATGGCTGGGCCCGTGCCGTCGGTCCCCGGCCAGGACCAGCTCGGTCTCCCGGATCTGCCCGTCCCGACGGACCGCGCGCACGGTGGCCGCCAGCTCGTCCGGCGCGACCCGGTCACCCTGGGCGAGCCCGAGGGCGTACGCCGGTGCCGAGGCCTTGAGCACCGCGTCGTCGGGACCGACGAGCAGGGCACTGGAACGCAGGACGGTGAGGACCGACTCGACGCCGTCGGGCACCTG
Organism: Actinomycetota bacterium; assembly: GCA_030859165.1. Lineage (GTDB taxonomy): Bacteria > Actinomycetota > Actinomycetes > Propionibacteriales > Nocardioidaceae > JACCXZ01. Next base: position 47,209 of record JALZKQ010000064.1, on the reverse strand, counting down.
CGGGGTCACCGGTACCGGCAGCGTGGTGCGCTCGCGCTCGCTCAGCCACCAGGCCACCAGGGACGCGCCGAGAGCGCCCACGGCCAGCGCCACGAGCGTGACCACGGTGAAGTCGTCCACGGGCCCGATCGTACGGTCCCCGCCGGAGTCCCCCGGTCAGGGTGTACGCAGGGGCGGCAGTGTTTCGGCCACTGTTCACACCACGTTCACGACTGGGGGTGTGCCTGCCAGCGTGGGTCTCTACTGTGGACCTCATGCGTGATCTGTACTACGACCAGCTCGACGGCATCGTCGACGACCTCGTCTCCATGGCATCTGCCGTGCGCGAGGCGGTGCTCGAGTCCACCCAGGCGTTGCTCAACGCCGACCAGGCCGCCGCCGAGGCCGTGATCGCCGGCGACAAGAGCGTGGACGAGGCCCGTGAGCTGATCGAGGAGCAGGCCTTCCAGCTCCTCGCCACGCAGCAGCCGGTCGCCGGGGACCTGCGCATGCTGGTCGCCACGCTGCGGATGGTGGCCGACCTGGAGCGGATCGGCGACCTCGCCGGCCACGTCGCCAAGGTCGCTCGCCTGCGGATGCCCCAGGTGGCCGTACCTCCCACCCTGCGCGAGACGATCACGACGATGGCATCGGTGGCGGAGTCGATGGTCGACTCCGCGGCACGGATCCTCGCCGAGCGCGACGTCGAGGCCGCCGCCGACCTCGAGGCCGAGGACGACCAGATGGACCAGCTGCGGCGCTCGCTGTTCCGCACCCTGCTGTCCGACGAGTGGTCCTACGGTGTGGAGCCGGCGATCGACATCGCGCTGCTCGGCCGCTACTACGAGCGCATCGGCGACCATGCCGTCTCCATGGGCCGCCGGGTGATCTACCTCGTCACCGGCGAGCACCCGGTCACGGTCGCCTGAACGGTTCGCGGCTTGGCTGATCCGCTTCGCACCATGCCGTGGGGTGAGCCCCGCCGTCAGCGCCGTGGGGTGAGCCCCGCCGTCAGCGCCCCTGGTTCCTGACGGCCTCGATCGCTTCGGCCGCTGCGGCCGGGTCGAGGTACTCCCCACCGCGGGTCAGCGGCCGCAAGGAATCGTCGAGCTCGTAGAGCAACGGGATGCCGGTCGGGATGTTGAGCCCTACGATGCGCTGCTCGTCGATGTCGTCGAGGTGCTTGACCAGCGCGCGCAGCGAGTTGCCGTGGGCCGTGACGAGCACCGTGCCTCCGGCCCGCAGGTCAGGCACCACCGCGTCGTACCAGTACGGAAGCATCCGGTCGAGCACGTCGGCGAGGCACTCGGTGCGTGGCAGCAGCTCGGGTGGCAGGTCGGCGTAGCGCACGTCGGCGGCCTGGCTGAACTCGTCGTCGTCCTCGATCGGTGGCGGTGGCACGTCGTAGCTCCGCCGCCACGTCATGAACTGCTCCTCCCCGTACTGCTCGAGGGTCGCCTTCTTGTCCTTGCCCTGCAACGCGCCGTAGTGCCGCTCGTTGAGCCGCCAGGATCTCCGGACGGGGATCCAGTGCCGGTCGATGCCGTCGAGGCACAGCGCAGCGGTGCCGATGGCGCGGCGCAGCACCGAGGTGTGCGAGACGTCGGGCAGCAGGTCGTGCGACGCCAGCAGCTCGGCGCCGCGCGCTGCCTGCGCGCGACCGACGTCGTTGAGGGGGACGTCGACCCAACCGGTGAACAGGTTCTTGGCGTTCCACTCGCTCTCGCCGTGGCGGAGCAGGACCAGACGGTACGCAGCACTCATGCGGCCGAGCGTAGTGGTGACCTCCGGCGCATCCGTCAGTCGCGCGCGAGCCAGCCGCGGAACGCCTCGAGATTGCGGGTGGACTCCCCGCGCGAGCGTCTCCAGTCCCACTCCCGGCGGATGGAGGTGGCGAAACCGAGCTCGAGGATGGTGTTGAACGACTCGTCGGCGTACGTCAGCACGGCACCGAGCAGGCGGTCGACCTCGTGCGGGGTCACCGCGTGCAGGGGCAGGCGCCCATCGAGGTAGATGTCGCCGGCGGCATCCACGGCGAATGCCACGGCGTACATCCGCAGGTTGCGCTCGAGCAGCCACCGGTAGACGGCCGCGTGGTTCTCGTCGGGGTTGCGGGCGACGAACGCGTGCACAGCCACCGTATGGGCGCCGACCTCGAACCGGCAGGTGGTCTGGAGCTTGCGCTCGCCGGGCAGCACCACCTCGAGCACGGAGTCGCCGTGGCGGACGGCGTCCAGCTCGGCGTCGGCGACCGCTGCCTCGAGCACCGACATCACCTGCGACGGGGTCACGGCACGGCGATCCGTTGCGCCCACAGTGCATCCACGGACCTGCGGTAGACGTCGAGCGTCTCACGTGCCGTCCGGGCCCATCCGAAGGACGAGGCGTGCTCGAGGGCCGTACGGCCCATCGCCGCCAGGTGTGCTGGCGCCATCAGCAGGTCACCGATCGCCCGGGCGTACGCCGCGGGGTCGTGACCGTCGACGAGGACACCGGACTCGCCGTGGCGCACGGCCGTGGGCAGCCCCCCGACGCGCGAGGCGATCACGGGGGTGCCGCATGCCTGGGCCTCGAGTGCCACCAGTCCGAAGGTCTCGCTGCGCGACGGGACGCACACGATCGACGCTGCGGCGTACCAGTCGGCCAGGTCGCTCTGCGACACCGCCGGGCAGAAGCGGACGACATCGTCGATGCCCAGCTCGGCGACGAGGTCGTGCAGGGCCTGCGGGCGGTCCAGGCCGGAGCCGGACAGACCTCCCACCACCGGGACGACGAGCCTCGAGCGCAGCTGCGGACGCTGCTCGAGCAGGACGCGAACTGCTCGCAACATGACGTCGGGGCCCTTGAGCGACTGCAGGCGGCCCACGAACATCACGACATGGGCACCGACGGGCAGCGACAGCCGCCGGCGTACGGAGGCCTGGTCACGCGGCCGGAAGCGGGCGAGGTCGACGCCAGGGTGCACGACGTCCACCCTGGCCGGGTCGGCCTCGTACAGGCCGATGAGCTCACGCGCCTCGGCTGCGGTGTTGGCGATCAGTCGGTCGGCGGCCTCCACCACCTGAGCCTCGCCGACCTCACGCCAACGCGGCTCCGGGTCGTCGCCGTCGTCGCGCGCCAGGTTCTTGACCCGCGCCGTCGTGTGCATGGTGTGCACCAGCGGCACTCCCCAGCGGTCGCGGGCGACCGATCCCACCTGACCGGACAGCCAGTAGTGCGAGTGGATCACGTCGTAGCGGTTGGGCACCGACGCCGCCTCGACCCGCAGGACGTCCCGTACGAAGGCGCAGGACTGGGCCGGGAGGTCGTTCTTGGGCAGTCCCTCGAACGGCCCCGCGACCACGTGCCGCACGGTGACCCCGGGGGCGGCCTGCACCACCGGCGGGGAGTCCGATGCGCTCGCGCGGGTGAAGATCTCGGTCTCGACGTCGAGTCGGGCCAGCTCGCGCGCCAGCTCGAGGACGTAGACGTTCATGCCGCCCGCGTCGCCGGTACCAGGCTGGTCCAGCGGCGACGTGTGCACGCTGATCATCGCGACCCGTCGGATCGGTCCTGGCATGCTCCACCTCGCTCCCACCACGACCCAACGCCCCGCGGATGCTCCCCCATTCCCGCGACCGCCGTGACCGCACCCCACCCGGGTCGCGGACCATCGCGAGGTCGGGGCAGGATCGGTCCATGACCGACGCATCGCCCAGGACCGCCGTGGTGACCGGGGCCAGCAGCGGCATCGGGGCGGCCACCGCCCGCTGCCTCGCCGCCGAGGGCTTCCACGTCGTGTGCGCGGCCCGCCGGCTGGACCGACTGGAACGACTGGCCCAGCAGATCGGCGGCACCGCCGTGCAGTGCGACGTCACCTCCGTCACCTCCGTCGCGGACCTCGCACGCGCGGCCGGCGACGCCGTCCACGTGCTCGTCAACAACGCCGGGGGTGCGTTCGGTCAGGACACCGTCGCTGACGCCGACCCCGCGGACTGGCGTCGCATGTTCGAGACCAACGTGCTGGGCTCGTTGCACGTGTTCCAGGCGATGTTGCCCGCGTTGCGCGCCAGTGGCGACGGCTTGGTCGTCAACATCGGCTCGACGGCGGGCAACGACTCGTACGAGGGCGGGGCAGGCTACACCGCGGCCAAGCACGGCGTCAGGACGTTGACCGAGACCCTGCGGCTGGAGCACGTCGGCGAGCGGCTGCGCTTCACCGAGATCGCCCCGGGCATGGTGCGGACCGACGAGTTCGCCCTGACCCGGTATGCCGGCGACACCGCGCGGGCCGAGGCGGTGTACGACGGCGTCCGCGAGCCGCTGACCGCCGACGACGTCGCCGCAGCCGTGGCCTGGGTCGCGACCCGGCCTGCACACGTGGACGTCGACCTGATGGTGCTCCGCCCCCGCGCCCAGGCCGCCCAGCACAAGGTGCACCGCGAAACCTGAGCGCGGTGGCCTGATCAGCGAGGGGGTCCCCCGTGCTGAACCTATTGGCACTGGGGACCCCCTCGCTGCAACGGCGGCGGTGGCCCGGTCAGCGCCGGGGACGCCGTACCATGGAACCGGCCCGGTGCGTCGTTCGAACGCCTCCGCGCGGCCGTTTTCGGCCCAGCACACCGGGGCGTCCGACATCGATCGACAGGAACGAGCACACCCGCATGCCCCAGCAGACCCGGCAGGACCTGCGCAACGTCGCCATCGTCGCGCACGTCGACCACGGCAAGACCACGCTGGTGGACGCCATGCTGCGCCAGTCGGGGGCGTTTCGCGCGCACCAGGAGGTAGCCGACCGGGTGATGGACTCCGGCGACCTCGAGCGCGAGAAGGGGATCACGATCCTCGCCAAGAACACCGCGGTCCGGTACGCCGGGCCCGGTGCGCCCGAGGGCGGCGTCACCATCAACATCATCGACACGCCGGGACACGCGGACTTCGGTGGCGAGGTGGAGCGCGGCCTGTCGATGGTGGACGCAGTCGTCCTGCTTGTCGACGCTTCGGAGGGCCCGCTGCCCCAGACCCGCTTCGTGCTGCGCAAGGCGCTCGCCGCGAAGATGCCGGTGGTCCTGGTCGTCAACAAGGTGGACCGGCCCGACGCCCGCATCTTCGAGGTGGTCGACGAGACGTACGAGCTGTTCATGGACCTGCTGGACAACGACTCCGACCAGGCGGCCCTGGACTTCCCGGTCGTCTTCGCCTCGGCGAAGGCCGGTCGCGCCTCGCTGACCCAGCCGGACGACGGCGGACTGCCCGACTCCGAGAACCTGGTGCCGCTGTTCCAGACCATCCTTGCCACGGTGCCGATGCCGACGTACGACTCCGATGCCCCGCTGCAGGCGCACGTCACCAACCTCGACGCGTCGCCGTTCCTGGGCCGGCTCGCCCTCGTCCGCGTCCACCAGGGCACCCTGGTCAAGGGCAGCTCGGTCGCCTGGTGCAAGCGCGACGGCACGATCTCGCGGGTCAGGATCACCGAGCTGCTGGTGACCCAGAGCCTGGAGCGGGTGCCCGGTGAGTCGGCTGGTCCCGGCGACATCGTCGCCATCGCGGGCATCCCCGACATCAACATCGGTGAGACGCTGGCCGACGCCGAGGACCCGCGGCCACTACCGCTGATCACGGTGGACGAGCCCGCGATCTCCATGACGCTGGGTACTAACAGCTCGCCCATGGCCGGACGCGAGAAGGGCACGAAGGTCACCGCCCGTCTGGTCAAGGACCGCCTCGACCGCGAGCTGGTCGGCAACGTGTCGATCAAGGTGCTGCCGACCGAGCGCCCCGACACCTGGGAGGTGCAGGGCCGCGGCGAGCTGGCGCTGGCGATCCTGGTGGAACAGATGCGCCGCGAGGGCTACGAGTTGACCGTCGGCAAGCCGCAGGTCGTCACCCGCGAGATCGACGGCAGGGTGCACGAGCCGGTCGAGCGCCTCACGATCGACTGCCCCGAGGAGTACATGGGCACGATCACCCAACTGTTGGCCGTGCGCAAGGGCCGCATGGAACAGCTGGTCAACCACGGCACCGGCTGGATCCGCCTGGAGTTCCTGGTGCCCGCGCGGGGCCTGATCGGCTTCCGTACCGAGTTCCTGACCGACACCCGCGGCACCGGCATCGCCCACCACGTCTTCGACTCGTACGAGCCGTGGTTCGGGGCGCTGCGTACCCGCAACTCCGGTTCGCTCGTCGCGGACCGGACCGGCGCGGCCACCTCCTACGCGATGACCAACCTGCAGGAGCGCGGCACGATGTTCGTCGAGCCCGCCACCGAGGTCTACGAGGGCATGATCGTGGGTGAGAACTCCCGTGAGGACGACATGGACGTCAACATCACCAAGGAGAAGAAGATGACCAACGTGCGCTCCAACGCCGACAGCTTCGAGAAGCTGGTACCCGCGCGCAAGCTGTCGCTGGAGCAGTCGTTGGAGTTCTGCCGCGAGGACGAGTGCGTCGAGGTGACCCCCACCGCGGTACGCATCCGCAAGGTGATCCTGGACGCCACCACGCGCGGCCGGGAGCGGGGACGCAAGTCCAAGGCGTGAGGCCGTTTCCGCTCGCCACCTGCGCCGAGATCCGAGTTGTTGGTCACCACCGCCCTCGACGGTGACCGTCCTCTCGGATCTCGGCGCGGATGGTAGATGTGCGCACACTCGGATGGCCCGAGGCGGGCCAGCGAGACGGTGCCGGTACCGATGTGGCACTGCAGGTGGACGCCGCGGGCTCCGGTCACGTCGCCCAGCAGCGGGAGGTCGAAGCGGACCACGTCGCTGACGTGCTGCGGCTCGTCGGCGAGGCGCTGCATCCCGTACTCGGCGGAGCGGCGTGCGCCGGCGCCCGCTCGTCCCAGTTAGTCCGGTTCACGGGCTGGTACTCGTCCAAAGGTGCAGTATGTCCAGGTTCGGGACCCTGCCGCAGTCCGCACGAATCGATCCTGTCCGCTTCCGGGGTTGCCAAGACCGCCTGGTTGCGGTCAGGTAAGTGACCATGATGACCGAACCGGTGTACCGCGCAGACTGGGTCGACGACGCAGACAAGACGATTAACAACATCTTCACGCCAGTGACCGAGGCGGTGACGTCGGTGATCTTCTACGAGATCACGGTTGCCGGGGCGGTGTTCCCGCTGATCGTGGGCTGGTTGGTCCTCGGTGCGGTGATCTTCACCGTCACCTTCGGCTTCGTGCAGATCCGCGGCTTCGGACATGCGCTGCAGCTGGTCCGCGGCAAGTACGGGTCCGACGACGACCCCGGTGAGGTCCCCCACTTCCAAGCGCTCACCTCGGCGGTCTCGGGGACCGTCGGGCTGGGCAACATCGCGGGCGTCGCGATCGCGGTCACCATCGGGGGCGCGGGGGCGACGTTCTGGATGATCGTGGCCGGACTGCTCGGCATGTGCACGAAGTTTGTGGAGTGCACCGCCGGGGTGAAGTACCGGGAGATACACGAGGACGGCACGGTGACGGGTGGCCCGTTCAAGTACCTGCCCGTCGCCTTCGAGCGCTTCGGCTCAGGAGTGGCCAAGGTGCTCACCGGCTTCTTCGCGGTCGCGCTGTTCTTCTTCGGCGCAGCCGGCGGCAACATGTTCCAGGCCAACCAGACTCTCGCCCAGGCGCGCAACGTCACCGGCGGCGAGGACGGCATCCTCGGCAGCCCGCTGGCCGGCCTGATCTTCGGCCTGGTGCTCGCCACGCTCGTCGGTCTGGTGATCATCGGTGGGATCAAGTCGATCGGCCGGGTGACCAGCCGGCTCGTCCCCGCCATGGCGATCGTCTACGTGGTGGCCTGTCTCGTCGTGATCATCGTCAACATCGGCGCGGTCCCGGCAGCCTTTGGCGACATCATCGGGGGCGCCTTCAACCCCGAGGGAGTCGCGGGCGGCGTCGTCGGTGTCATGATCGTCGGCTTCCAGCGTGCCGCGTTCTCCAACGAGGCGGGCGTCGGCTCGGCCCCGATCGCGCACTCCGCGGTCAAGACCAAGCGCCCGGTGACCGAGGGCTTCGTCGCCCTGCTCGAGCCGTTCATCGACACGGTCATCATCTGCACGATGACCGCCCTGACCATCGTGATCGCCTCGCCGCAGTCCTGGGTGGACGGACGCGAGGCCGTGGCGGCCGGACGCACGGGTCCCGAGGACGGCGTCGTACTCACCTCCGACGCCTTCGTGACGGTCGTGCCCTGGTTCGACAACGTGCTCGCGCTCGCGGTGGCACTGTTCGCCTTCTCGACGCTGATCACCTGGTCGTACTACACCCAGAAGGCCTGGACGACCCTCTTCGGGCGCACGCATCGGACCGAGCGCACCTTCCAGCTGGTCTTCCTGTCCTTCACCGTGCTCGGTTGCCTGCTCACGCTCGAGTCGGTCATCGACCTGGCCGACGCGATGCTGTTCGCCTGTGCCCTGGTCAACATCTTCGGTCTGTACCTGCTGCTTCCGGTAATCCGCCGGGAGTTCACGGAGTACTGGGCCGACCGCAAGGCCGGACGGCTCGTGGAGAAGGTCAGGTCCTGAGCCCTACACGAGCGCGGTGAGTGCCTCGTAGGCCGCGTCGCCGAAGGCCGCGAACGTCACCGACGTGTCACCGGCGGCCAGGACGGCTCGTACGGTGCCGACCGCGATCTTGGCGGCGTCGTCGAGCGGCCAGCCGTAGATCCCGGCCGACACGAGCGGGAACGCGATCGAGGAAACTCCCAGCTCGTCGGCGACCTCGAGGGCGCGCCGGTAGCACGACTCCAGCAGTGCCGGATCGGTCTGTCCCGCCCGCTGGTCCGGCCCGACGACGTGGATCACGTACTGCGCCGGGAGGTCACCGGCGGTCGTCCAGCCGGCGTCACCCGTGGCGAGCCCGGCCGGGAAGCGCTCGACGCAGTCCCGCAGGATCTGTGGACCTCCGGCGGCATGGATCGCTCCGTCGACCCCGCCACCACCGCGCATCGCGCGGTTGGCGGCATTGACGACCGCGTCGACGTCCAGCGTGGTGATGTCGGCGCGCACCACGTCCAGACGCATGACGCTCAGCGGCCGTCGCGCATCGACTTGAGCGCTGGGCGTGCGTCGGCGAGGTAGACGAAGGCTGCCACGGTGCCCAGCAGCGACAGGATGCCGATCGGGTTCGCCTGGACGAAGTGCACGGCCAGGCTCAGCCCGAGGATCAGCAGCCAGGCGTTCTTGGTGAGCTTGTCGGCGTGCACGTAGGCCGGGGCCGGCTGGGTGAGTGCGTCGACGAAGGCGAAGACCTTGACGACCAGCAGGACGAGGAAGATGACCGTCAGGAGGTCGTTCTGCAGCCCGAGGAGATCCAGCACGTCACGAGCCTACCGTCCGGCGATCAGTCGCCGACCTTGTCGCCGGCGTCCGAGGCGGCCTTGCCGGCGGTCTCGGCGGTGTGCTGAGCCGAAGTCGCGGTCGCCTTCGCCCGGGTGGTGGTGGCCTTGGCGGCCTTGCGGGCGCTGGTGGCGGTGCCCTTGGCCGAGGACGTGGTGCTGTCCGCGGCCTTCTTCGCCGACGTACGGGCGGTGGTCGCAGTCGACTTGGCGGCGGTCTTCGTCGATGTGGCGGACTTCTTCGCCGTCGTCACGGTGCCCTTGGCCTGGCTCACCGTGACCTTGGCCTGCTGCTGCAGGTCCTGGGTCGACTTCTGGCGGCGGATGCGCGCCACCAGGTCTTCGCCGCGCTTGGCGAGGTCACCGTAGGTCTCGCTGGCGTGACCGACAGCGGACTGCACACCGGCCTGCGCCTTGTCGGGCAGGGCGCGGACCTGGCCCGGGATGGCCATGACGTCGGAGACGACGGCGTTGAGACGCTCGCTCGCTCGCGCCTGGGCCCGGGTCGGGATCGCCCGTACCTGCGCCTGCAGGGTGGCCGTCTCGCCCTTGACGTCGCCTCTACGGATCCGGTCGACGACGAGGTCACCGGCGCCGACGACGGCGTACAGCGGGGTCGGGTGCTTGATCTGCTCGGGGATCTGGCGGCTGAGTGCCATGAAGGGTCACACCTTTCGGGCGCCTGTTGAGGCGTCGGTCGCGGGGTCGTCGCCGGTCTCACGGCGAAACGTTCGATAGATGTCCAGCAGCACGGCGCGCTGCCGCTCGGTCAGGCCGCGGTCGGCGAGCACCGCGAGCTCAACGGAGCGCACGCCGTCTTCGTCGGGGTCGAGGATGCCGGCCCGTACGTACAACGTCTCCGACGAGATGCGCAGCGCCTTGGCGATCTGCTGCAGGACCTCGGCGGAGGGCCGGCGCAGGCCGCGCTCGATCTGGCTCAGGTACGGGTTGGAGACGCCGGTCTGCTCGGCGAGCTGCCGCAGGGACAGCTGCGCCTGGCGTCGTTGGTCGTGGAGGTAGTCACCGAGGGACTCCCCCAGCGACTCGACCTTCTTCCCGACGTTCAACTTGGACACGTCCCCCAGTCTGCTTGCTGGTGGCTAGCAGATGCAAGCAGAAGGAAGCGTGTGCTGCACCACATCCCGGCTGCACTTCGCGCTCGCCGCTCCTGGCTGCTCAGATCTGGACGGCACGCACGTGACCGACCTGCCGGCCGGCACCGAACAACGGCTGCGAGCCGATCTGCGCGAGCACCGGATGGTCGTAGCCCAGGTGGCGCAGGATGGCCGCCATCAGCACCGGTCGGGCCCGGGAACCGCCATCGCCGATCTTGAGGGCGACCGAGGTGCCGTCGGGCATCGAGACCGCGTAGCAGGCCTCGGCCCCAGCCTTGGCGATCGCGCCGGGGTAGGCGTGCAGCAGCAACGCCTCGTCGCGCTGGGTCCCGCTGACGTGCTCCGGCGAGCCGCTGATGGCGTCGGCGACCGCACGCTCCGCCGTGCCCGCGGCCGCCTGCTGGATCCGCCCGAACGCACGCGCCAGCCCGATCAGGGAGCAGGCCAGCAGCGGTGCCCCGCAGCCGTCCACACCCATGGCCGGGTCGGGTTCACCCGTGAGGTCCTCGAACGTCGCCCTGATCGCCTGCTGCACCGGGTGCGACGGATCGAGGTACGTCTGGACGTCCCAGCCGTTGACCACGCAGGTCGCAAGCATCGCGGCGTGCTTGCCCGAACAGTTCATGACCACGGGCGCCGGCTCGCCGCCGCCGCGGACGTACGCCAGGCGCACCGACTCCTCGACCGGCAGTTCCGCCGGAGTCTGCAAAGCGCTCTCGTCCAGTCCTGCGCCGGCGAGGATCTCGCGTGCGCCTTCGATGTGCATGCCCTCCCCGGAGTGGCTGGCACAGGCGAGCGCGAGCAGACGGCCGCGCAACCGGAGTCCCGCGCGCACCATGCCGGTGGCCTGCACCGGCTTGTTGCTGGAACGGGGGAAGATCGGCTCGTCCACCGTCCCCATCGACCACCGCACCGCCCCGTCGGGGGCCAGAGCCACCGCCGAGCCCCAGTGGTAGCCCTCCACGAGCCCCGACCGGACGACCTCTGCCACGACGACGTGCTCCACGACGGCGACCCTACGGGCCGCCGCATCGGGACACGAATGACCACTTCCCATGGCATTTGCTCACTGCCCACGGGCTGCAACCCATGGGCAGCGAGGTTTACCAGGGGACCCTGGTAAACGAAGCCGGCCAGGCGACTCGGGCGACACACTTGGGTTCAGGGGCGTCGGGGCTGGCACAATGCGGCGGTGCCCGAGGAACGCAAGCTCCCAGTCCCCCAGTGGACCCCTACCGCCCGGGAGCTCGACGACCTCGAGCTGCTCGGCACGGGAATCCTCCCGCTCGACGGGTTCACCGGGCCCGACGGGGTGCGGCCCGTCCCGGCGATCACGCTGACCGTCCCGCGGCAGACAGCCGACTCCGCGCGTACCGCCGGTGTCGTCGAGCTGCTCGACCCGGAGGGCCTGCCCCTGGCGCGGCTGAGCGTCACCAGCACGTACGACACCGCCGACGGTGTGGGCCTGGTCGGGCCGGTCGCGACCCTCCACCCGCCGCAGTTCGGCCCGTTCCGCCGGTACGTGCGGCCAGCCGCCGATGTCGACGTCGCCAACTCCTTCGCCGTGCCTGTCGATGCCCCCTTGACCGACCAGGCGCTGCGCCGCATCGCCGAGGTCGCGATCGACACCGGGTGCACGCCCGTCCTGGTGGTCTACACGGGCGCGGGATCACCGCAGGGCGTCTCCGGCCCGGGTCTCCTACGCGCGACGCTGGCCGCGGCCGGCGGGCTCGACGCCGCGCAGGTGGTCTCGATCCCGGTGGCCCGCCGTGACCCTGGGGGCCCGGACACCGATGCCGACCGCTGGCTGCGTGACCGGGTCGCGCAGGCGTACGGCCGGTCGGTGATGCACCCGGCCACCGGCGGGACGCTGCCGGACCGGGTCGCCGCGGTCGTCGCACGGGACCGGCCGCCGAAACAGCGCCGTGGCCTGGTCGTCTTCTTCACCGGCCTGTCCGGCTCCGGCAAGTCGACGATCGCCCGCGCGCTGAGCGACGCGCTCCTCGAACGCGGTGACCGCACCGTCACCAGCCTCGACGGTGACGTGGTCCGCCACCACCTGTCGAAGGGGCTCGGGTTCTCACGCGAGGACAGGGAGACCAACATCGCCCGCATCGGGTGGGTCGCCGCCGAGATCAGCCGGCACGGCGGCCTGGCGATCTGCTCGCCGATCGCGCCGTTCGACGCCACCCGCCGGCTGGTGCGTGGCATGGCGCAGGACGCGGGCGGTGGCTTCGTGCTGGTCCACGTGGCGACGCCCGTCGAGGAGTGCGAGCGCCGTGACCGCAAAGGCCTGTACGCCAAGGCGCGGGCGGGCCTCATCCCCGACTTCACCGGAATCTCCTCGCCCTACGAGGCACCCGCCGACGCCGATCTCGCGATCGACACGACCGGGCGCGAGGTCGGGGCCTGCGTCGAGGAGGTTCTCGACCTCCTGAGTCATGCAGGCTGGCTCGGCACGCCGACCCTCCCCACGAACGGAGTCTGACCCCGTGGACGACATCCTCACGCTCGCCGCCCTGTCCATCCTCGTCGTCAGCTTCGGCGTCGGCATCGTGGTCGGGCTCACCGGGATGGGTGGCGGCGCACTGATGACCCCGGCGCTGATCTTCCTCGGTGTCAACCCCGCAGCGGCAGTGGCCAACGACCTCGTCGCCGCAGCGGTCAACAAGTCGGTCGGTGCGACGGTGCACGCGCGCAAGGGGGCGCCCAACCTCAGGCTGGCCGGCTGGCTGATCCTGGGCTCGGTGCCTACCGCCTTCGCCGGCGCGTTCATCATCGAGTCGGTCGGGACCGGCGATGAGCAGGCGGGCTTCCTCAAGTTCGCGATCGGGTGCGCGCTGCTGTTCACCGCGGCGACGTACACGCTTCGCATCTATCTCACGCTGCGTGCCAACGTGTCGGGCCGGCCGCGAGACGAGTCCGAGCCGGTCGTGCGTCCGCTCCCGACGCTGGCAGTGGGCGCGGTCGGTGGCCTCCTGGTGGGCATCACGTCGGTCGGGTCGGGCTCGCTGATCATGGTGGCCCTGCTGCTGCTCTACCCGACGTTGTCCGCGCTACGCCTGGTGGGCACCGATCTGGTCCAGGCGGTGCCACTGGTGCTGTCCGCCGCGATCTCCCACGTGATCGTGAGCGGGGTCGACTGGGACGTGCTCGTGCCGTTGATCCTGGGCGGGACGCCCGGCACGTTCGTCGGGGCGAAGATCGCCCACCTCGTACCGCAGGGCGTGATCCGGCGCGGGATCGTCATCGTCTTGACCCTCACGGCGCTCACGCTGCTGCAGGTGCCGGCGACTGCCGTGGGCACCATCGGCGCCGCGCTGCTGATCCTCGGACCGGTCGCCTGGGGTCTGGTCCGCAAGGCGCACGGGCTGCCGGCCTTCGACGCCACCGACGACGACGACGCGCTGATGCCCGACCCGCCGCCACGCAGTGGCCGCTGAGCGCAGCGACGACGGCTAGACTCGCCTCTGCTTTTCTCGATCCGACTGGAGCTCACCATCTCATGCCCACCCACGCGGACTACCGCCTCAGCCAGCTCGACGAGCTGGAGGCGGAGTCGATCCACATCTTCCGAGAGGTCGCGGCGGAGTTCGAGAAGCCGGTGCTGATGTTCAGTGGCGGCAAGGACTCCATCGTGATGATGCGTCTCGCCGAGAAGGCCTTCTACCCGGCGAAGATCCCGTTCCCGGTGCTGCAGGTCGACACCGGCTTCGACTTCCCCGAGGTGCTGACCTGCCGAGACTCATGGGTCAGCCGGCTCGGGGTGCGCATGATCGTCGCCTCGGTCGACGAGGCGCTCGAGAACGGCATCATCGTCGACGACGGCAAGATGAGCCGCAACCGTATGCAGATCGGCACCCTGCTGCACGCCCTGGAGGAGGGTGCGTTCACCGCGGCGTTCGGTGGTGGCCGTCGCGACGAGGAGAAGGCCCGCGCCAAGGAGCGCGTCTACTCCCACCGCGACGAGTTCGGGCAGTGGGACCCCAAGATGCAGCGACCCGAGCTGTGGAGCCTGTACAACGGCAAGATCCGCGAAGGGGAGCACATGCGGATCTTCCCGCTGAGCAACTGGACCGAGCTGGACGTCTGGCACTACATCGGACGTGAGGGGGTCGAGATTCCCGACATCTACTTCAGCCACCAGCGCGAGGTCATCGAGCGCGACGGCATGCTGCTGAGCAACGGTGACCACCTGACGCTTCGCCCGGGTGAGTCCCCGCACGTACGCACCGTACGCTTCCGCACCGTGGGCGACATGACACTGACCGGCTGCGTCGAGAGCACCGCCAGCACCACCGGTGAGATCATCGACGAGATCGCGATCGCCCGGGTCACCGAGCGCGGCGCCACCCGGGGCGACGACCGGTTCTCCGAGGCAGCCATGGAAGACCGCAAGAAGGAAGGGTACTTCTGATGGATCTCCTGCGGTTCGCAACTGCCGGCTCCGTCGATGACGGCAAGTCCACGCTCATCGGGCGTCTGCTGCTCGACTCGAAGGCGATCTTCGAGGACCAGCTCGAGGCAGTCGAAGCCACCTCCAGCGCCAAGGGCTACGACTACACCGACCTTGCCCTGCTGACCGACGGGCTGCGCTCCGAGCGTGAGCAGGGCATCACCATCGACGTGGCGTACCGCTACTTCGCCACGCCCACCCGCAAGTTCATCATCGCCGACACCCCCGGCCATGTGCAGTACACGCGCAACATGGTCACCGGCGCCTCCACGGCCGACCTCGGTCTCGTGCTGGTCGATGCCCGTCACGGCCTGACCGAACAGTCCCGCCGGCATGCGGTCATCCTGTCGCTGCTGCGGGTTCCGCACCTGGTGCTCGCCGTCAACAAGATGGACCTCGTCGACTACGACGAAGCCGTCTTCGAGAAGATCCAGCAGGAGTTCACCTCCTTCGCCACCAAGCTGACGATCCCCGACCTCACGGTCATCCCGATCTCGGCGCTCAAGGGTGACAACGTGGTGACGCGCAGCGAGCCGATGTCGTGGTACGAGGGGCCCTCGCTCATCCACCATCTCGAGCACGTGCACGTGGCCTCCGACCGCGACCTGGTCGACGCCCGGTTGCCCGTGCAGTTCGTCGTGCGACCGAAGTCCGACGACTTCCACGACTACCGCGGGTACGCGGGCACCGTGGCCGGAGGCGTGCTCAAGCCAGGCGACGACGTGCTGGTGCTGCCCTCGGGCTTCACGTCCAGGATCGCGGCCATCGACCTGTTCGACCAGGAGCTCACCGAGGCGTACCCGCCGATGTCGGTCACGGTGCGGCTCGAGGACAACCTCGACGTGTCCCGCGGTGACATGATCTGCCGCCCGCAGAACGCTCCGACGCCGAGCCAGGACATCGACGCGATGGTCTGCTGGATGACCAACGCACCGCTGAGACCGCGGCAGAAGCTGGCGATCAAGCACACCACCCGCTCGGGACGTGCGCTGGTCAAGGACATCCAGTACCGCCTCGACGTCAACACGCTGCATCGCGACCAGGAGACCAAGGAGCTCGGGCTCAACGAGATCGGACGAGTACAGCTGCGTACCACCGTCCCGCTGCTGTGCGACCCGTACGCCACGAACAAGACCACCGGTTCGTTCATCCTGATCGACGAGGCGACCGGCGTCACCGTGGGTGCCGGGATCATCAACTCCAGCACCTGATCGACCGGCGCCACGAGCTCTGCGGTCAGATGGCTGACCGCCTCGTTGCTGCGCGTCCCCGCGACGATAGGTTCGTTTCGGGGACGCACAGCAACGAAGCGGTTCCGTCGTGATGCCACCCACGACGACCGGCGCCGGCCAACAGCTCCGGCGTAGCAGATCCCGACGAACGCACCCATGCGGGGGGCGAAACGCACCCGCAGGGCGCAGGCGGACACGCCTAGCGAGGCCTGTCGGCCTTCCAGCGGGGCTTCTTCCTGGGGGGCCCGGAGACGCGCTCGCGGGCGACCGGCTTGCCGGACGGCTTGCGCGAGGGCGGCCCGTCGTCCTTGGACAGGTGGATCAGCTGACCGGAGATCCGGGTCCGCCGCAGCGAAGCCCACGTGTCCTGCGACAGCTCGGCTGGCAGCTCGACGAGGCTGTGGTCGCCACGGATCTCGATCTGACCGAAGTCCCCCCGGGACAGGCCGCCCTCGTTGGCGATGGCGCCCACGATCGAGCCGGGCGTGACCTTGTGCCGCTTGCCCACCCGGATCCGGTACGTCGCCATCGGCCCACCGGCTGCGTCGCGCTGTCGTGACGGGCCGGAGCGGCCCCTGCTGCGCGTGTCCCGGCCCCCGTCGTCACGGCTGAACGCAGGGACCGGCGGCTCCTTCTCCGCCTCCAGCAGGAACGTCTGGTCGTCGTGCAGCAACGCGGCCAGGGCCGCTGCGACGTCCAGTGCAGGGACATCGTGCTCCTGCTCGTAGTCGGCGATCAGTCCGCGGAAGAACGTCAGGTCGTGGCTGTCGCGGCTCGCGGTGATCGAGTCGCCGAACCTCGCGATCCGGGTGGTGTTGACGTCCTCGACGCTCGGCAACCCCATGGGGGTCAGCGGCTGCCGGGTCGCCTTCTCGATCGCGCGCAACAGGTGACGCTCGCGCGGTGTCACGAACAGCAGGGCGTCGCCCTCGCGCCCGGCACGGCCGGTACGCCCGATGCGGTGCACGTAGGACTCCGTGTCCAGCGGGATGTCGTAGTTGACGACGTGGCTGATGCGTTCGACGTCGAGTCCGCGGGCGGCCACGTCGGTCGCCACCAGGATGTCGATGGACCCGTCCTTGAGCTGGCCGATCGTACGTTCGCGCTGCACCTGGACGATGTCGCCGTTGATGGCCGCCGCGGAGTGCCCGCGCGAGCGCAGCCGCTCGGCCAGCACCTCGGTGGCCTGCTTGGTGCGGACGAAGACGATCATCGCCTCGAACGGCTCGACCTCGAGAATCCGGGTGAGCGCGTCGAGCTTTGAGTTCCCGGCGACCTGAAGGTAGCGCTGACGGGTCGTCGCCAGCGTCGTGGTCCTGCTCTTGACCGTGATCTCGGCCGGGTCCTCGAGGTACTGCTGGGAGATCCGCCGGATCTGACGCGGCATGGTCGCCGAGAAGAGCGCGACGACCTTCGTCTTCGGGGTGTCGGAGAGGATGCGCTCGACGTCCTCGGCGAAGCCCATCCGCAGCATCTCGTCGGCCTCGTCGAGCACGAGGTGCGTGATCCCTGTGAGATCCAGCGTCCCCTTCTCGAGGTGGTCGATGACCCGGCCCGGCGTGCCCACCACAACGTGCACACCACGGCGCAGGGCGGACAGCTGCGGCCCGTAGCCCTGACCGCCGTAGATCGGGAGGACGTGCAGCCCCGGCAGGTGCGCCGCGTACCGACCGAACGCCTCGGCGACCTGCAGCGCGAGCTCCCGCGTCGGGGCCAGCACCAGCACCTGCGGGTCGCGTCGGCCGAGGTCGATGCGCGACAGGATGGGCACCGCGAACGCGGCGGTCTTGCCGGTGCCGGTCTGCGCCAGCCCGACGACGTCGCGACCCTGCAGGAGCGGGGGGATCGTCGCCGCCTGGATCGGGGACGGCGACTCGTAGCCGACGTCGGCCAACGCCTCCAGGATCCGGGGGTCGATCCCGAGGTCGGCGAAGGTCAGGTCGTGGGTGGGGTCGGGGTCGTTCATCGCGTGCCAGTGTAGGGGCCCGGGACCGCGCCTCGGCTGCGAGGCGCCCTCAGCGCAGGACGGGCCGCACGTGCAGGCCGACGTCCGGATCGACCACCGATTCCTGCGTGGCTGCGACGCCGTCGGCGAGGAGCTCGATGTCGACCGGGACGTTGCGCTTGATCAGGGCCAGCCCGACCGGTCCCAGCTCGTGGTGGCGGGCAGAGGTACCGACCACACCGACGGACCGTCCCTCGACGGTGACCGGAGCACCGCGCCCGGGCAGCCGGTCGGCCGAGCCGTCCAGGTGCAGCATGGTCAGCCGGCGTGGCGGCCGGCCCAGGGTGTGCACCCGTGCCACCGTCTCCTGCCCGCGGTAGCAGCCCTTGTCGAGGTGGACACCGGGCAGGCCGAGCTCGTTGGGGATCGTCTTGTGGTCTGTGTCCAGGCCGATGCGCGCGCGACCGGCAGCGATGCGCAGGGCGTCGTGGGCCCAGATCCCCGACGGGGCTCCGCGCTCGTCGAGCAGCGCCGGGAGGTGGGAGCGATCGACGACGACGTCTCCCCCGCCTGCGACGTGCACCACGGCGTACGCCGACGTCGCCAGGCTGACCTCGACGCGCATCGTGAACCGCATCCGGTCCAGGAAGGCCACCAGTGAGTCTCCGGCACCGGGTTCGGTGTGCGCCACGAACACCGAGCCGTCGTCGACCCCGGTGAACCCGTGCTCCACGTGGCCGTGCGGCGACAGCAGCAGCGCATCCGTACGGACTCCCGGGGCCAGGCCGTCGAAGCGCTGCGTGCTCATCGCGTGCAGGTAGGCCAACCGGTCCGGTCCGGCGACGTGCACGACGTCGCGGTGCGACAGGTCCACCCAGCCCGTTCCCGACTCGAGACGACGCTGCTCGACCACCGGGTTGCCGTAGTGGGACGCGACACCAGTGTCGGGGTCATCGGCCCCGACCGCATCGGGGAGCTGCAGGAGGGGGCTCGAGTACGTCACAGCCTCCACGGTACGTGCAGCGCGGATCGGGTACGTCAGGCCCGGGTCAGGCGACCCCACGTGAAGGACGTCAGCGGGTGACCGTTCGATGCCTTGTCGTAGGCGTACATGAGGTCGCCCTCGACCAGTCCGTACAGCCGCTTGCCGGCGGTGACCTCCTCGGCGGTCTGGGTCCGGGCGACGAGGTCGGTGACCAGCTCGAGCCGTGGACCGTCGGCGTAGCCGTACCAGACCTCGACCAGGCCGGACTGGTGGGACAGCACGAGCTCCCACTCCGCGTCCTTGCCGCGCCGCAGGAACCCGGTCTCCAGCGGGCCCTCCGAGACCTTCACGTCGTCCTCGTCCACGATCCAGCTGCGGGCGAAGTAGTGCAGGAACGCCCGTCCGTCATGTGCGAACACGGCTTGCTGCCCGTACGCGAAGGGCTCGGTGCCGGGGTACTCGCCCCGGCCGCTGCCCTCCCACGTGCCCAGCATCCAGGCCACGGGCATCAGGTCGGCGTGCAGGTTCTCGGGGATCTCGAAGACCATGGCGCTCAGCTCCGGCGGCCGGCGAGCCGGTGCGCCAGTCGCAGCAGGACGACCCCGCCGAGCAAGGCGGACGCGACGAGCACGACGATGAGGAGTACCTCCAGCATGCCGTTCAGCCTAGCCGCCGCCCGATCAGCCGATGTTGAGGAGGGCGCGGGCGTCCACGGTCGACATGGGTGGGCGTTGCGCCAGCGTCGCCAGGGACGCGGCGCGCTCGACCAGCTCGACGTTGTGCGTGACCGGCACCCCACGCGCCAGCGTGAGCGTGTCCTCCATGCCCACCCGCAGGTGACCGCCACAGGCCAGGGCCGCGAGCGCAACCGGCAGCGCCGTCCTACCGATACCCGTGGCCGACCAGGAGGTGACCTGCTCGCGCAGGCCGCGCACCGCCGCCACCAGGGTCTCCGCCGTGCCGGGCATGCCGCCGGGCACCCCCATCACCAGGTCGCAGTGCACCCTGCCACCGTACGGGAGTCCCTCGGCGGCGAGCAGGCGGTGCAGCGCCGCCACCTGGCCGAGGTCGAACAGCTCGAACTCCGGCACGACCTCGGCCTCCTGGCTGCGCCGGTACAGGTCGACGACGAAGGGCCAGGGGTTCGAGAACACGTCGTCGCCGAAGTTGAGAGTCCCCATGGTCAGCGAGCACGAGTCCGGGGCCGCCTGGAGAACTCTCAGCCGATTCTCAAGCGGGTCGTGCACCGAGCCCCCGGTGGAGAGCTGCACGACCAGTGAGGTCTCGGTACGCAACGCGTTCACCGTCTCGCGCAACCGACCCAGGTCGAGCGTCGGAGCGTGGTCATCGTCGCGTACGTGCACGTGGATGAGACCGGCGCCGGCCGCCTCGCACCGGACGGCGGTCTCGACCAGCTCCTCGAGCGTCGTCGGCAGGGCCGGGACGTCACGCTTGGTCGACTCGGCACCGGTCGTTGCCACGGTGATGAGGGTCTGGGCGGCGGCGGGCATGATCCAGATGCTGCCAGACTGGCTCGCACCCTCGGCCACCGGACAGGAAGATTCGCTGATGCGTGCTCTGGTTCAACGAGTATCTCGAGCCAAGGTCATGGTTGACGACAAGATCGTCGGCCGGCTCGCGGCACCGGGACTGCTCGTGCTGCTAGGGGTCACGCACGACGACTCGGCCGGCACTGCGGCCCGGCTCGCCGCCAAGATCTGGCGGCTGCGTATCCTGGCCGGGGAGCGCAGCGCCTGTGACGTCGACGCCCCGCTGCTCGTGATCAGCCAGTTCACCCTGTACGCCGAGCTCGGCAAGGGGCGCCGGCCGTCCTGGTCGGCGGCCGCCCCGGCCGAGCACTCCGAGCCGGTGTACGAGGCGTTCTGCACCGGACTGCGCGAGCTCGGCGCCACCGTCGAGCAGGGTGCCTTCGGAGCCGTGATGTCGGTCGACCTCACCAACGAGGGACCCATGACGATCCTGGTCGAACTTTCCTGAGCGGGCCGTTGCCTGCACAATGTGGGTCTGGGGCCCGGCTGACGGTCAGGGGCCCCTTCTTCCTGTCCAGGCCCCCGACGCACGGAGTCCCATGAGCAGCAACGACGCCACGCCCCCCGGTGGCAGTCGCCGGACCGGCGAGAACGACGCTGCGGGCTCCTCCGACGACGCCCGGCGGGACGACGCCAGCAGCGCGGGCGCGTTGTCCGACGGTGACGACGGGAGGGACGACGGGAGGGACGACGACTCCGACACGCCCCGCGGGGGATTCATCCGTCGGCACCGGGCGCTCGCCGTGCTGCTCGCCCTCCTGCTGGTCATCGGGCTCGCGGTGGGAGGCAGCTTCCTCTACCTGAACAGCATGCTCGACAAGATCGACCGGATCGACCCGTACGAGTCGATCCCGGCGACTGCTCGCCCCCCTGCACCCGAGGGCGAGGCGCTCAACATCCTGCTCGCCGGCGCCGACAACGGTGTTGGCGACGGCGCGACCATCGCTGAGGCCATGGCCGACGGCGACTGGCAGCCCGGTGCCTTCCGCAGCGACACGCTGATGGTGCTGCACATCCCCGCGGACCGGGGCACGGCGTACCTCGTGTCGATCCCCCGCGACTCCTACGTCGAGCTGTACGACGAGAAGTGTGAGCGGCAGGGCAAGAACAAGATCAACGCCGCCTTCTCGCTGTACGGACCCGCCGGCGCCATCTGCACGGTCGAGAAGCTGACGGCCACCCGGATGGACCACCTCGCGATCATCGACTGGGCCGGCTTCAAGGACATCACCGACGCACTCGGCGGTGTCGAGGTGTACGTCCCTCAGACGATCACCGATGACAACCAGGGTGGTGTCACGTTCGAGCAGGGTATGAACGAGCTCGACGGCGAGCTGGCCCTGAAGTACGTCCGCAGCCGTTACGTCCTGCGCGAGGGAGATCTCGGCCGGATCGACCGGCAGCAGAACTTCCTGCGGGCGATGGTCGACAAGATCGGGAGCACCGGGCTGGTCAGCAGCCCCCGCCGCTTCAGCAACACCTTCTCTGCGATCGCGAGCAACCTGACGGTGGACAGCGACTGGTCCAACGGGGACCTGCGTGGCCTGGCGTGGGCGATGCGCGGGATACGACCCGACGACCTGACGCTGATGACCGTGCCGCTGAAGGCGAGGAACCCGTTCCCCACCGTGGACGGGGTCGGCTCGACCGTGGCGCTCAACCGGAACGGGGTGGACAAGCTCTTCACCGCGATGCGCAACGATGTGTTCGACGGCTTCGTCGACGGGAACCGTGACCTGCTCGTGCCCGACTCGCGCAACGTGCAGTAGGGACGCCACGACGTAGTCACGGATCGGCGCTGCGCGACCGCAACAAGGTGCTGGGCCAGGCGCTCACCGGGCCGAACATCGTCAGCAGTGCCGGCATGAGCAGCAAACGGACGACGAACACGTCGAGCAGTATGCCCACGCACAACGCACAGGCGAGCTGCCGGAACGGCTGCAGGGGCACGACCGCCAGCAGCCCGAAGCTCGCCGCCAGCGCGAGGCCGGCGGCGGTGATCGCGCGTGTCGTGCGTGGCATCGCGACGGTGATCGCCTCCGGTAGCCGCCGCTGTCGCGCCTCGTCCCACACGTGCCCGACACCGAAGATGTTGTAGTCGGAACCGAACGCCAGCAGCAGAACCGCCGCGGCGAACGGGACGTAGAAGGTCAAGCCCTCCCCGGGACTGACATGCTCGAAGACCAGCGTCGTCAACCCCAACGCCGCCCCCAGGGACAGCACCGACGCGACGAGCAGATAGAGGGCTGCCACGACGGCCCTGAGGAACAGCATCAGCATCACCAGGTTGACAGCGAAAGCTGCTACGGCGATGCGGACCAGGTCCTGCTCGGTCTGGTTGACGATGAACGCAGCCGCGGCGCTGTCGCCGGCGAGCCCGGCGCTGACACCGGTCAGACCACTGTCGGCGAGCAGCTCCGGCAGGGCCGAGTCCAGCTGGTTGACCGTGTCGACAGCGGCGGCACCGAGGGCCTCGTCCTCGAGCACCACGAGATAGCGAGCGGCACTGTCGTCGGTGGCCAAGACGATGCCTCGCTCCTCCTGGAGCGGCTGGTCACCTGGTCCGAGCACGCCCGCCACCCCGGGTTGGTCCTCGAGCACCCCTCCCAACCGGCGCAGGGCGTCTCGCTCGGAGGCCACGCCGTCGCCCTCCACGAGCAGCACGGTGGGCGACAGGATGCCGTCGGCGAATCCGGCCCTCGCGGCAGCCGCAGCCTCGCGGACGGAGCCACCGGGTGGTAACGAACCCACGAAGGAGGCTCCGAGATCGAGCCTGAGCAGCGGAACCGCAGCGAGCAGCAGCACGCCGGTGCAGCCTGCCACGACGACCGCGGCCGTCCTGCGGCTGTGCGCTATCCGCGCGATCAGCGACGACCGCACCCGGGCTGCCACGGCGGCATCAGCTTCGGCGTGCCGCGCCGACGGACGGGGATGCAGGGGCCAGAACACGAACCGTCCCAACACCGCCATCAGTGCCGGCACCAGCGTGATCGCCACGCACAGACCCATGAGGACCGTGAAGACCAGCGCCGGACCCAGCGCCCGGAAGAACGTCGACTCCGCGACGATCAGGGCCGCGGTGCCGCCAGCGACCGCAAGACCGGCGACGCTGATGATCGGGGTGAACTGTGCGGTGGCCACTCGGGCTGCCTGTAGCCGGTCGGCACCGCCGACCAGCTCGTGGCGAAGCGCTGAGCAGTAGAACACCACGTAGTCGGTCACCACACCGAGCAGCAGCGCGATGACCACCGGTTCCAGCTCGCTGGGGCTGGTGACGTCGAACACCTCGGCCACGAAGCCGGACAGTCGCAAGGTGAGCACGTAGCTGACGCCCACCGCGATCAGAGTGACCACGGGAGCGACGACGGAACCGAAGTTCAACGCGACGATCAAGACGATCGCCGCGAGGGCCGTCAGCTCGAGCAACGGCAGGGAGTCGCGGATGATTCGCCCTTGCTGCGCCCGTGCGGGCACCGACCCGGTGACTCCCACGACGTGGTCCCGCTCCTCGAAGTAGCGGTCGGCGTACCTCTGCGCGGCCCAAGCCTGGCCCGAGAAGGTCTGACCCGGTGCGAAGAACAGGTACGTCAGGGCGGTGGTGTCCCGCTCGCGCGAGGCCGGGAACAAGCCGAGCGCGTTGCTGAGCGGTACCGCACCGAGCACTGAGCCGACGTCGTCGTACTCCCCGCGCGTCACTGCGACTGCGTTGGTGCCTGTGCGTGCCTGCGCGTACACCGAGAGGCCGTCGGGGTCGCGTTGAACGAGCACGGTCCGCCCCAGCAGCGGGAAGCCGAAGATCTCCACCGCCCGCATCTCGGTCTGCACGGCGGCGATGTCCTCAGGCAACAAGCCCCGCAGAGCGTCGTTGCCACCGGCCTCGGACAGAGTCGGGAAGACTGCCAGCAAGGCGATCGTGACGGTCGTCCAGAAGACGATGACCCACCATCGCAGTCGTACGACCAAGGTGGCGTACGACCCGGCAAGGCGTCCCTGTCCGCCAGGTCCGGCTGCGGCTGGCAAGGCCTCAGCTCCCCGTCGGGGGGCGCAGGCCCATCCGGACGAGCTCCGCGCGCGCCAGTGCGCGGCCGCGTCCGTGTGCGATGTCGCGCCAGGGATCGTCGCTGAGGTGTCGCACGGTGGCATAAGGCAGGTTGTCCACCGCACGCTCCGCGAGGTACCGCTCGAGCGTCGGGTCCAGGCCGTTTGAGGACAACGCTCCGCGTACGGCTCCGAGCTCGCGACGGCGAGCCAGACGCAGCGGAAGGTACAGACCGAGAACCGGTGCCATCGGCATCAGCGCGATCGACACGCCCACGGTCAGGGACAGCTGACGCAGCTGGCCCTGGACCTCCTGGCCTCGGGTCGCGATGTCGCCACCGGTCGACACCACCTCGTCTCCCAGCTCACCGGGCTCGTCACCGACGATAGGGAGCTCGCGGAGGGCTTGCAGTGCCTCCCCCGTCGAGGACAGTGCCTGGCCGGAGTTGGTGACCGTGTCACCAACGTCGGAGAGCTGCCAGATGGTGAAGCCGGTCCAACTGCCCACCACCAGCCAGAAGACGACCCAGAAGATGACGAGTGAATCGACCAGACGGACCGTGGCCTCGTCGGCAGTTCCTATCGAGGCACGCATGAGGACTTCCTACCCGGCCCCGACCTCCGGCGCTAGTAGCCTGCCACCGACACGACACAATGGTCCCCCGACCGATGATGCCGAGGTGCGCCGATGTCCGAGCCCGAGCTGCGCAGCACCTCGCCCTGGATGCTCCGGTTGCTTGCCGGTGGCACGTTCCTCGTGGGACTGGTGCTCGGAGGGCTGGTCACCTGGGTCGGCACCGACTCCGACCAGGGGGCCGAGGGCAGCGGGGACGATCCCGTGCCGACCGACAGCGCTACGACGCCGAGCTCCGACCCGACCCAGACCGCAGCGCAGTCGTGTCTCGAGGCCGCCGAGGCCGTCGAAGAGGCGGTGAGCCTGATCCGCAGCGGCGCGGCCGCCATCCGCGACTTCCAGCCGACAGAACTCGTCGAGATCCTCAACCAGCTCGAGGATCTCGACCCCCGGGTGCGCACGCTGGCAGAGCGCTGCTCAGGAGGCGTCTGAGCACGTCACAGCGCGACGGTGACCTCCGCGACCCCGCCCTTGGATGCGACGACCTGGCGGTCGCGCGGCGTCGACTTCGGCGCGAGGGTCCGAAGCGTCCATGCGCCCGGTGCCGCGAAGAACCGGAAGTGCCCCGTGGCCGACGTGGGCACCTCGGCGGCGAACTCCCCGGTTCGGTCCAGCAGGCGTACGTACGCGCCGCTCACCGGAGCCTCGCCCCGCACCACGACACCCTGGATGATTGACTCGTTGTCGACGTCGACGCCCTCGAGGGACAGTCCGCCGGTCTTCGCTCCGCACATGGTCATCTCTTCCGTCGTTCGGGTGCTGCCGGATCAGGCGGTACCGCGCTCGTCACCGACCGCGACCGGGACCCCGCGCAGCGAGCCGTACTCGCTCCAGGAGCCGTCGTAGTTCTTCACGTTGTCGAGCTCGAGGATCTCGTGCAGCACGAACCAGGTGTGCGAGCTGCGCTCGCCGATGCGGCAGTACGCGATCGTGTCCTTGGAGGTGTCCAGACCCGCGTCGGCGTACAGCGCACGGAGCTCGTCATCGCTCCTGAAGGTGCCGTCGTCGTTGGCCGCCTTGCTCCACGGAACGTTGCCGGCCGTCGGGATGTGGCCACCGATCTGCGCGGCCTCCTGGGGCAGGTGCGCCGGCGCGAGCAACCGCCCGGCGTACTCGTCGGGGCTGCGGACGTCGATGAGGTTCTTGGCGCCGATGGCGTCGACGACCTCGTCGCGAAACGCACGGATGGACAGATCGGGCTCCGCCGCGGCGTAGGTCGTCGGCGGGCGCGAAGGGGTCTCCTCGACGAGTTCGCGGCTGTCCAGCTCCCACCTCTTGCGCCCTCCGTCGAGCAGCTTGACATCGTCGTGGCCGTACAGCTTGAAGTACCAGTACGCGTACGCCGCGAACCAGTTGTTGTTTCCCCCGTAGAAGACGACGGTGTCGTCGTTGCCGACGCCGCGCTCGCTCAGCAGGGCCTCCAGACGGTCCTTGCTGATGAAGTCGTGACGCACGCCGTCCTGGAGGTCCTGCTTCCAGTCCAGCTTGATGGCGCCCCGAAGATGCCCCTTGTCGTAGGCGGTGGTGTCCTCGTCGACCTCGATGAGCACCACCTTCGGGTCGTCGAGATGCGCTTGGACCCAGTCGGCGTCGACCAGCGTTGCTTCGCGGCTCATGTGGTTCCTCCAGGAGGTGGTAGGCGGGTGCCGGCACAGTGGCAAACGGGCCGCTCGGCCGGCAGGTGGATCTCATGCCAGGGGCGACGGACAGGGAGCCCTGCCCTCGCGGGGTGCTCAGCGCTGTCAGGTCAGTGCGTACGACACAGGGCGGAGCGCACGCGGCAGTTGTCCACTGCGCGTCGCCGAGTCAGCCATGTCGAGGAGCTCACATCGATCACGGTAGACAGCGGGTGCGGCAGAAGCACAAGGTGTCTCACCATACGGTCAAGCATCTTGTCATGCGGCCAGCACGAACGACTGCGCCGCAGAAGTCAGCCGCCGGCGAAGGGCGGCAGCAGCTCGACGACTGAGCCGGGTGCCACCGTGACCTCGGCATGGTCCCGGGTTCCCACCGGCGTCTGGTCCACCAGTACCGAGCACACGGAGACAACGCGGGCGAATCGCTGGTCGCCGGGGCGCAGCCCGCGTACCTGGTCGAGCACCGCGGCGAGCGTGCCGGCCGTGACGTGGTCGCTGCCCCGCCCCGCCGCGGCACGCGCGGACGCCCAGTAGTGGACGACCACCTCCTGCAGCGGGGCGTCCTCGGCCACAGGCATGTCGGCTATTCTCGCTCACGCGACGAGGCTCGGGCATGCGACCCCGGGCCTTTGTCCGTTCCGCCTGCCTCATCGGCTGGTCGTCATTGAAGGAGGGCCGCGATGGCCACCTTGCTGATGCTCACCGGCTCGACGCAGGCCTCGATCGAGATCCTGCCCGCGTTGTCCCTGCTGCCCCATCAGGTGCGGGTGCTGCCGGCGGAGGCGAGCGCGCTCGTGATCGACACTCCGGCCTGCGACGCGGTCCTGGTCGACGGTCGCCAGGAGCTGGCCCGGGCTCGTACCCTGACCCGCATCCTGCGCACGACCGGGATGGACGTGCCGCTGGTGCTGGTGCTCACCGAAGGCGGTCTGTCGGTCGTGCAGGCCGACTGGGGCATCGACGACGTGCTGCTGACGACGGCGGGCCCGACCGAGGTCGACGCCCGGTTGCGGCTCAACACCGGTCGGCTCGCCCGCGGACAGGAGGACGACGACGCCCATGTCATCCGCTCGGGCAACGTCGAGGTCGACGAGGCGACGTACACCGCCCGGCTCGGCACCCGGTCGCTGGACCTGACGTTCAAGGAGTTCGAGCTGCTGAAGTATCTCGCCCAGCATCCCGGCCGGGTCTTCACCCGGCAACAGCTGCTGGCCGAGGTGTGGGGCTACGACTACTTCGGCGGCACCCGCACCGTCGACGTCCACGTCCGGCGGCTGCGTGCGAAGCTCGGCCCGGAGAACGAGACCCTGATCGGAACCGTCCGCAACGTCGGCTACCGGTTCGTCGTCCCCACCGCCGGCGAGCCGCGCAGAGACGCCACCTCGGCACCGGCCACCGACCGCCCGCTCTGATCGGGCCCTGCCCGGACGCAGGCGCTGGGCCGTCGGCGGTCCGTGTCCGTCCGCACTCGGATCTCGACAGGTACGTGATCGCCGGGCTTGCCGAGTGGCGCACTTGCGGGGTGGCGCGCGCCGTTCGAGCCCGCCACTGCGCCACTGGGCGGTCGAACTGCGCCACTGGTGCCGATTGGAGTGGGGGAGACTCCACTAGGTTCGTGGGCGTGGACGACGTCACGGCATCCCCGCAGGCGCGGCCGACGGTGCACCGCTACCTCGAGGCGACCTGTGTCGAGGCTGTCGAGCGCCTGGTCGAGCGCGCCCACCGCGCCGACGGCGTGGCGCCGCTGAACGAGCACGCGATGCTGCACCTGCACGACCGGGTCGACCCGACCAGCCGGCACCTGGTCACGACCGACGGCGACAGGCTCACCGGGTACGCCTACCTCGACCTGTCCGGGGACGCGGCCACCGGCGCGGAGTGCGTCGTGTCACCGGAATCTCGCGGCCAGGGCATCGGCGGCTCGCTGGTACGCGCGCTCGTCGAGGTGTCGTACCCGCGCCGGCTCACGATCTGGTCGCACGGTGACCATCCGGCAGCCGCTGTCGTTGCGCGGCGTACCGGCCTGCACCGGGTCCGTGAGCTTTGCCGGATGCAACGCCCGCTGGACCGCGACCTCCCAGAGCTGCGGGTCCCGGACGGCCTGCGGCTGCGTACGTTCCGGCCCGGGGCCGACGACGCCGCGTGGGTGGCGCTGAACGCACGCGCCTTCGCCGAGCACCCCGAGCAGGCCCGGCTGACCGTCGAGGACCTGCGCCGGCGCCAGCAACAGCCGTGGTTCGACGCTGAGGGGTTCTTCGTCGCCGAGCGCGACGGCGTCATGGTCGGCTTCCACTGGACCAAGGTCGAGGGCGACCTCGGCGAGGTGTACGTGGTCGGCGTGTCACCCGAGGCTCAGGGCAGCGGCTTGGGACGCGTGCTCACGCTGCGCGGTCTGCACCACCTGCGCGACGCTGATCTCGCGGAGGTCCGGCTCTACGTGGAGGCGGACAACGCCTCCGCGATCGCGGTCTACGAGCGGCTCGGGTTCGGCGTCGCCGGCGTCGACGTCATGTACGCCACCGCCTGACCACCTGATCGCTCCCGCTCCCCTGGGGGTAGGCAGATTGCGCGACTCGCCCGGCGTGTCGCGCCATTCGCCCACCCCCAGCGGGACGGGGGGGGCGCGTGGGGGGGTCCTGGGTGGGCGCGGGCATGGCGTTGGCACCCCGTGTTCACCTCGTGGTGACACCATGGGGCCATGAGTGCTGAGGACGATGTCGATGGGGGCCTGCTGCGCGTGGAGCCCGGCCACGACCTCGACGACGGGCCTGCGGAGCCGTCGCTGGACTCGGTGCCACACGAACCGTTCGACGTCGAGCCGCCCTACGTCGGGGGCGACGCCGCGCTCCCGGCCGACCGCTTCCTGGACCGCGAGCTGTCCTGGCTCGCCTTCAACGAACGCGTCCTGGAGCTTGCCGAGGACCCGATGCTGCCGCTGCTGGAGCGGGTACGGTTCGCGGCGATCTTCGCCAGCAACCTGGACGAGTTCTTCATGGTGCGGGTCGCCGGTCTCAAGCGCCGGATCGCTGCGGGGGTGGCCGTCCCCTCGATCAGCGGCGCCACGCCACGCGACGTGATGAGCACGGTCCTGTCGCGCAGCGCGGACCTCATGCAGCGCAGCGGTGCCCTGTTCCACGACGAGCTGGTGCCGACCCTGGGCAAGGCCGGCATCGAGCTGCTGCGCTGGCCGGACCTCACCGAGCAGGAGCAGGTCGAGGCGCGCGAGCTGTACGTCCGGCGCATCTACCCGGTGCTGACACCGCTCGCGGTCGACCCCGCGCACCCGTTCCCGTACATCTCCGGGCTCTCGCTCAACCTCGCGGTCGGCGTGCGCAACCCCGAGTCGGGAAAGACGCACTTCGCCCGGGTGAAGATCCCACCGATCTTCCCGCGCTGGCTCCCGCTCGGCGAGGAGCGTTTCGTCGCCCTCGAGGACGTCATCGGCGCTCACCTCGACCTGCTGTTCCCCGGCATGGAGGTCGTCGACCACCACGCGTTCCGAGTGACGCGCAACGAGGACCTCGAGGTCGAGGAGGACGACGCGGAGAACCTTCTCAAAGCCTTGGAGAAGGAGCTGCTGCGCCGACGCTTCGGCCCACCGGTGCGCCTGGAGGTCGAGGAGGACATCGCACCGCACGTGCTCGAGCTGCTGGTCTCCGAGCTCGACGTCACCGAGGCCGAGGTGGTGTCGCTACCCGGACCCCTGGATGTACGGGGTCTCAACGCCATCGCCGACCTCGACCGGGTGGAGCTGAAGTTCCCCCGGTTCGTGCCCGGCACACACCCCGACCTCGCCACCGTCGAGACCTCGAGCCCGGCGGACCTGTTCAGCGCCCTGTCCGAGCGAGACGTGCTCCTGCACCACCCGTACGACTCCTTCGCCACGAGCGTGCAGCGGTTCATCGAACAGGCCGCCGCCGACCCGCAGGTCCTGGCGATCAAGCAGACGCTGTACCGCACCTCCGGTGACTCCCCGATCATCGACGCCCTGATCGACGCCGCCGAGGCCGGCAAGCAGGTGCTGGTGCTGGTGGAGCTCAAGGCGCGCTTCGACGAGCAGGCCAACATCCGCTGGGCGCGCAAGCTGGAGCACGCCGGCTGCCACGTCGTGTACGGCCTGCTCGGCCTCAAGACGCACTGCAAGCTCGCGCTGGTGGTGCGCGACGAGCCGGACGGACTGCACCGCTACACCCACATCGGAACAGGCAACTACAACCCGAAGACCGCACGCATGTACGAGGACTTCGGCCTGTTGACCAGCAACGACGACATCGCCGACGACGTGACCGACCTGTTCAACAACCTGTCGGGATACTCACGACGCTCGCAGTACCGCGGTCTGCTGGTCGCACCCGCGGGCGTGCGCACAGGCATCGGCGAGCGCATCGCCCGTGAGGTGGAGCACCACGAGGCCGGGCGCCCCGCGCGGATCCGGATCAAGTGCAACGCCCTGGTCGACGAGTCGATTGTGGACGCACTGTTCCAGGCCAGCCGGGCCGGGGTTCCGATCGAGATCCTGACCCGGAGCGTCTGCACGCTGCGCCCAGGCGTCCCGGGACTGTCGGAGACAGTGACGGTACGCAGCGTGCTGGGACGCTACCTCGAGCACAGCCGCGTCCTGTGGTTCGAGAACGGCGGCGACCCGGAGGCGTGGATCGGCTCGGCGGACCTCATGCACCGCAACCTCGACCGCCGCGTCGAGACTCTGGTCAGGGTTCCGTCACCGGTGCACGTACGCGAGCTCGGCGAGCTGTTGTCGCTGGCCTTCGACGACGGCACCGCCGCCTGGCACCTGGAGGCCGACGGCACCTGGACCCGCCACCACGTCGACGCGGACGGCGAGCCCCTGGTCGATATGCAGGAGCACTTCATCCAACGGGCCCACCGGCGCCGCGAGTCGGCCCGGCACTGAGCGGGCGGGCCTGACAAAGAGGTGACGGGCCGGCTCGCGTCATCTGGGGGAGACGCGCGAGCCAGGCCCGTCGAGGTCCGACCGACAATGGGGGGAATGCGGCCGAACGACATTCACCCTACTCGCCGCAGCAGGTGAACGGCAACGAACCGTTGGTGAGTTCCGACACGAGATTCCTGAGCTCGTCGGCGGTGGCCGTGGCGGACACCTGACACACTGCTCTGCGTGGACGAGTGCGCTCCGGTTGTCGCCGCCGGCGCCCTGGTGTGGCGCAAGCAGGCCGACCAGTTCCAGGTCCTGGTGGTCCACCGGGTCAAGCACGTCGACTGGTCCCTGCCCAAGGGCAAGGTCGAACGCGGCGAACGGTTGCCTGTCACTGCCGCTCGCGAGGTCCTGGAGGAGACCTCGGTCCCCGTACGACTGGTGACCCCGCTGGCGCGGATCAGCTACGGGCTGATGAAGCCGCCCGGTGCCACCAAGCACGTGTCGTTCTGGGTGGCCCGCCCGCTCGGCGACGGCGACCTGCGTCACGAGGTCGACGACGAGATCGACGACGTGCGCTGGGAGCCGCTGGCCTTGGTGCGCGACCTGCTCAGCTACGCCCGCGACCGCGAGCTGGTCGACACGTTCGAGCAGCTGCGCGAGGCAGGCGCCCACAAGAGCAGGCCGCTCGTGGTCCTGCGGCACGCGCAGGCCCGGTCACGGACCCATTGGCGCGGTGACGACAGCCGTCGCACACTGACCCACCAGGGGCTGCGCGAGGCGCACCGTCTGGTGCCGCTGCTCGCGGCGTACGGCATCGCCCGGGTCGTGAGCAGCGACTCGGCCCGCTGCGTGCAGACCATCGAGCCCTACGCCGACCACCTGGGCTCCGACATCGCCCTGACCCGCGGGCTCACCGAGGAGCACGCGACGAAGGAAACGGTGGCGGACTGCCTGCGGACGCTGGCTCGGGGCAAGACGCCGACGGTGCTGTGCACGCACCGGCGCGTGCTGCCGCTCGTCCTGCACGCCCTCGGCGCACCGGAGGTGGAGCTCGAGCCGGGTCAGATGCTGGTGCTGCACCGGCGGCACGGCAGGATCGTGGCCCACGAGCTACACCGGCCGTGACCGGCTCCTGATGCTTGTACCGGCACTGCGGGGTCGTTCATGTGATGCACACCTCACCACCTCCGCCGCGTCGGGCAGATACCAGTCACCGTTCACGGCCTGTTCACCTTCACCGACCGGACCGGACACCTGCCGTCCCTAGCGTCGCCGCTGTAGTCAACACGCACACGTCTTGTACTCCCTCGGAAGGGAACGAAGTGAAGAGCACCTCCTTGCGCCGCGTCGCTGCTCCTGGCGCGCTGGCCCTCTCCGCAGTCCTGGCCTTCTCGGCCTGCTCCGCCTCCAACGAGGAGGACGACACCGACACGGACACCGACTCGGCCCCAGCAGCGGGTGGCGACTTCTCCGGCACCCTCAGCGGCGGCGGCGCCTCGTCGCAGGAGGCAGCCATGGAGGCCTGGCGGGCCGGCTTCCAGGAGGCCAACCCGGAGGTCACGGTCAACTACGACCCAGTGGGTTCCGGCGGAGGCCGGGAGGGCTTCATCGACGGGGGGTTCATCTTCGCAGGCTCCGACTCCTACCTCGAGGGCGAGGAGCTCACCGCCGCCGAGAAGACCTGTGGCGGCACGGTCGTGGAGATCCCCAGCTACATCAGCCCGATCGCTGTGATCTACAACCTGCCCGACGTCGACGCGCTCAACCTCTCGCCCGAGGTGCTCGCTGGCATCTTCGCCGGGGAGATCACTGCCTGGGACGACGAGGCCATCGCCGCGGACAACGACGGCGTCGAGCTGCCGGACCTCGAGATCAACCCGGTGCACCGCCAGGACGAGTCCGGTACGACCGGCAACTTCACCAGCTACATGGACGCCACCGCCCCGGACGTGTGGACGTACGGGGAGACCGAGGTCTGGCCGGACGTCGGTGGCGAGGCCGGCGCCCAGACGTCGGGCGTCGTCTCCGCGGTGGAGGCGGGCGAAGGCTCGATCGGCTACGCCGACGCCAGCCAGGCCGGCGAGCTCGGCACCGCTGCCATCGGCGTCGGCGAGGAGTTCGTCGAGTACAGCCCGGAGGCGGCCGCTGCAGTGGTCGACGCCTCGGAGCGTGTCGAGGGCCGCGGCGAGACCGATCTCGTCTTCGACATCGCGCGGGACACAACCGAAGAGGGCGTCTATCCAATCGTGCTGGTCTCCTACCACTTGGCCTGCACCACGTACGAGGACGAGACCGACGCCGAGCTCACCAACGGCTTCCTGACCTACGTGATCAGCCCCGAGGGCCAGGATGCGGCAGCCGAGAACGCCGGCTCAGCCCCGATCTCGGACACGATCCGAGAGCAGGCACAGGCCGCGGTCGACCAGATCGAAGCCGGCTGACCTACCGGCCCACGGCCCGCTGTGACACGCTCGTCACCGCGGGCCGCGGGCACGTCCGAGGGCGTGCACACTTGGTTCACTGACTTCTCGACGGGAACCCACAGATGGCGAAGATGACCGAACCAAGGCGGGATCAGCCCCCGGTTCGGCGCGGTGACAAGATCTTCTCCGGCACCGCCCTCGGCGCCGGGATACTGATCCTGGTGATCCTCGCCGGGGTCGCGGTCTTCCTGCTGGTGCAGGGCATCCCCGGCTTCACCGCCGGTGAGCAGAACCTGCGACCGAAGGACAACTTCTGGGCCTACGTGGGCCCGTTCGCCTTCGGCACCGTGTTCGCCTCCATCATCGCGCTGGTCGTCGCCGTCCCCATCGCGGTCGGGATCGCGTTGTTCATCTCCCACTACGCCCCGCGTCGGCTGTCGTCGACGCTCGGTTACATCGTCGACCTCCTGGCCGCCGTGCCCAGCGTCGTCTTCGGCGTCTGGGGGATCACCGTGCTCGCCCCGCAGCTGGTCCCGATCATGCAGTGGCTGGAGGACAACGCCGGTTTCCTGCCCTTCTTCGAGGGGCCCACCCTCACCAGCGGTCGCAGCATGCTGACCGCCGGGCTGGTGCTCGCCGTCATGATCCTGCCGATCATCACCGCCATCTCCCGCGAGGTCTTCCTGCAGACCCCCCGGCTGCACGAGGAGGCCGCGCTCGCGCTCGGGGCCACCCGCTGGGAGATGATCCGGATGACGGTCTTCCCCTACGGCCGCTCCGGCGTCGTCAGCGCGTCCATGCTGGGCCTGGGCCGCGCCCTCGGCGAGACACTGGCAGTCGCCCTGGTGCTGTCGGGCAGCGCGATCTACTCACTCAACGCGATCGCCGCGGAGAACTCCGGCACGATCGCAGCCAACATCGCCCTGCAGTTCCCGGAGGCCAGCGGCATCCGGGTCAATGTGCTGATCGCCACCGGACTGGTCCTGTTCGTCATCACGTTTGCGGTGAACTACACGGCCCGCAAGATCGTGGACCGCCGGGCCGAGTTCTCCGGAGCGAACTGACATGTCAACCACCGTGCAGACGGGCCCGCCGAACACCGGGCAGAGCGGCCGCTCCATCCACCAGCGGACCCTCCCGCAATTCGCCCCGGCCGCCTTGTTCTTGATCTGCCTTGTCCTCGGGGGGCTGCTCACCGGCTTCGGCCGGTTCAGCACGGTCGTGCTCGGGACGCTCATCTACCTGGTCACGATCTACGTCGTCAGCCGCGCCGTGGAATCCAGCCGCAGGGCGACCGACCGGGTGGTGACGGGACTGGTGACGTCGGCGTTCGTGATCGCGCTGGTGCCGCTGGTCTCGGTGGTCTACACGGTCGTCAGCCGCGGGCTGCCGGTGCTGGGCGCGGAGTTCTTCACGTCCTCGATGCGCAACGTGGTCGGTGAGGGCGGCGGCGTCTTCCACGCGATCTGGGGGACGGTCTACATCACCGGCATGGCCACCGTGATCTCGGTGCCGATCGGCATCCTCACCGCGATCTACCTGGTGGAGTACGGTCGAGGGTGGCTGCCACGCCAGATCCGGTTCCTGGTCGACGTGATGACCGGCATCCCGTCGATCGTGGCCGGCCTGTTCGCGTACGCGCTGTTCGTGCTCGTCTTCGGCCCCGGCGTGCGTATCGGGATCGGCGGTGCGGTCGCACTGTCGGTGCTGATGATCCCGGTCGTGGTTCGCTCGACCGAGGAGATGCTCAAGCTGGTGGCCAACGAGTTGCGCGAGGCGTCGTACGCCCTCGGCGTGCCGAAGTGGCGGACGATCACGAAGGTGGTGCTGCCGACCGCCCTGGCCGGCATCTCCGCCGGTGTCACCCTGTCGATCGCCCGGGTGATCGGGGAGACCGCGCCGCTGCTGATCATCGCGGGAATCACCGACTCGGTGAACTTCGACCCGTTCAGCGGCCGGATGGCCACGCTGCCGGTGTTCACCTACTACGAGTACATCCAGCCGGGAGTCAGTGGGGACGGCGAGGGACGCGCCTTCGGCGGCGCCCTCGTCCTGGTGATCATCGTCCTGCTGCTCAATGCTGTGGCACGGTTGATCTCGTACCTGTTCTCGCCCGCCAAGGCCTGACCGGCCCCGACCCGGACCACTCCACGCAACCGAAGGACCATCGTGGCCAAGAGCATCGACGTCAGCGACCTGAACATCTACTACGGGGACTTCCTCGCGGTCGAGGGCGTCACGATCCCCATCGCCGCCCGTTCCGTGACCGCCTTCATCGGCCCGTCGGGGTGCGGCAAGTCGACCTTCCTGCGCTCGTTGAACCGGATGCACGAGGTGATCCCGGGAGCACGCGTCGAGGGCAAGATCATCATCGACGGCAACGATCTGTACGGTCCCGGCACCGACCCGGTCGCGGTACGCCGCGAGATCGGCATGGTCTTCCAGCGGCCCAACCCGTTCCCCACCATGTCGATCTACGAGAACGTGATCGCGGGCATGCGACTGAACGCCAAGCGGATGAAGAAGTCCGAGGCCGACGACGTCGTCGAGCAGTCCCTGCGAGGTGCGAACCTGTGGGCAGAGGTCGAGACCCGTCTGCAGCGTCCTGGCTCCAGCCTGTCCGGTGGCCAGCAGCAGCGACTGTGCATCGCCCGCGCCATCGCGGTCGAACCACAGGTTCTGCTGATGGACGAGCCGTGCTCGGCACTGGACCCGATCTCCACGAGCGCGATCGAGGACCTCATCCACGAGCTCCAGCACGACTACACCATCGTCATCGTCACGCACAACATGCAGCAGGCTGCCCGGGTCTCGGAGACCACGGCGTTCTTCAACCTCTCCGGGGTCGGCGAGCCGGGCCGGCTCGTCGAGTACGGTCCGACGACCAAGATCTTCTCCAACCCGGACAACGAGTCCACCGAGGCGTACATCTCCGGCCGCTTCGGCTGACAGGCGCCTGTTCGGGCTCGCGATCCGAGGTCAGCGGAGCTGCAGGTGCTCGGTGAGCACCTCGGCCCGAGCGGCGATGTCGTCGCGGACCAGGCGCATCCGTTCGATGCCGTCGATGCCGCGTTCGGAGGGTTCGTCGGTGTCCCAGTTCTCGAACCGGGTGCCGGGGACCTCGCCGGCGGTGACCTCACGACCGAGGGTGACCACCAGGCCGGCGGCCATCTGTGACTTGCCGCCGTTCTTCACGCACACGAACAGCACGGAGGGCGGGGTGCTCACCGCGTCGGAGGGGTCTGGCCCGGTCACCGGGCGTCGGTGGCGGTCTGGGTGCTGGTGGGGGCCACCACCGCCCCGTCCGGAGTGAGCTCTGGGTCGATGAGCTGGCGCAGCAGCACCTGGACACGGTCGTCGAGGTCGTCGCGGATGCGGCGAACGCTGTCGAGCTCCTGACCCTCGGGATCCTCCAGAGCCCAGTCCAAGTAGAGCTTGCCAGGGTAGATCGGGCACGCGTCGCCACAGCCCATGGTGACCACGCAGTCCGCCGCGGCGACGACGTCGTCGGTCAGGGGCTTGGGGAACTCCTGGCCGAGGTCGATGCCCAGCTCGGCCATCGCCTGGACCACGACCGGGTTGATCGACTGCGTGGGTGCGGACCCGGCGGAACGCACGTGCACCCGCCCCTGCGCATGCTGGTCGAGCAGCGCCGCCGCCATCTGGGAGCGGCCGGCGTTGTGCACGCACAGGAACAGCACTTCGGGCACGTCCTTGGCCACCGCGCCTTGGGCCTGCGCCAGGGCGGTGAGCCGGTCGGTGGCGAAGTGCTGCGCCAGCAACGTCAGGTGGGTGTTGACCTTCGCTGTGCGCCGCAGTGCGGTGTAGGACTCGAATACGTAGCGCTCGACAGTCTGCTGGGAGAACACCCCCTCGAAGCGGTGCGCCAGCTGCTCGGCGGTGCGCGAGAGCACCGCCTGCGGCATGAGCAACTCGGGCTGTGCCGGGTGGTGGGAGTAGGGCTGGACGGGACGGGACATCACGACTCCTTGGTATGGGTGGTGACGGCAGCGGGTGATCTGGGACCGGCGGTCTCGGCAGGAACCACCGCGCGCGAGGCCGCCGAAGCGGTCAGCGCCGGGTAGAGGAGCCGGACGAGCGCGAACCCGACCGCGCCGCCGACCAGCTGGGCGGCGATGTAACCGGGCGCCGAGCCGGGGGCGATGCCGGCGAAGGTGTCGGAGAACGTCCGGCCCACGGTGATGGCCGGGTTGGCGAAGCTGGTCGAGCTGGTGAAGAAGTAGGCGGCACCGATGTAGGCGCCGACTGCGGCCGGCGCGACCGCGCTCCGGCCGGAGCGGGCAAGGGAGAAGATGAGCAGGACCAGTCCCGCCGTGGCGACGATCTCGGCCACGAAGTGCGGACCGGTCATCCGGTGCGTGGTGCTGATGGACACCGCCTCGCCGGCGAACATGACGTTGGCCAGGACGGCGCCGGCGATGCAGCCGACCACCTGCGCGGGCAGGTAGGCCAGGGCGGTGCGCCACGGCAGCCCCCCGAACCCGGCGTCCGCGAGTGTCACCACCGGGTTGAAGTGGCCGCCGCTGACCGGGCCGAACATGAGGATGATCGCGAACAGCCCGGCTGCCGTGGCGGCAGCGTTCTCCAGCAGCTGCAGCCCTACGTCGTCCGGTGAGAGCTGCATCGCGGCGATGCCGGAGCCCACCACCAGCGCGGCGAGCATGGCACTGCCGAGAAACTCGGCGAGCAGTCGCCGCCCCACATCGCTCATCAGCCCGGTGTCCTCGCGTACCGTCACGCGTCTATCGACGAAGGTCGATGCGTGCTGTGCCAAGCGTCCAGTCCACATCGACGTTTGTCAATGTGCGGTAAGCCCTCACCCCAGAATCGTCGCCGTCAGGACGTACGCGAGCGCGGCCATCGACGCGGCCATCGGGATCGTCAGCACCCACGCGGTCACGATGGAGCGGGCCACCCCCCAGCGCACCGCCGACAGGCGCTTGGTCGCCCCCACGCCCATCACCGACGAGGTGATCGTGTGGGTCGTCGACACCGGTGCGCCCAGGCCCATCGCCATGACGTACAGCGTGCTCGCGGCCACGGTCTCGGCGGCGAACCCGCGGGCGGGGTCGAGGTCGATGATGCGCCGGCCGAGGGTGCGCATGATGCGCCAGCCGCCGGAGTACGTGCCCAACGAGATGGCGGCCGCCGCTGCGACCTTCACCCAGGTCGGGATCGGGTCGTCGCGCGCCACGTTGTCCGAGACGAGCAACGCCAGGAAGATCACGCCCATCGTCTTCTGGGCGTCCTGCAGACCGTGGCCCAGGGCCATCGCGGCAGCGGAGACCGTCTGGGCCATCCGGAACCCACGGTTCACCCGCCCCGGGTTGGCCCTCCGCAGGAGCCACATGATGGCGATCATCAGTCCGAAGGCACCGAGGAAGCCGATCGCCGGCGACAGCACCATCGGGACGAGCACCTTGTCGACGATGCCGCTCCACTGCACGCCGACGGACCCGGCGATCGCCGCCCCCACCAGACCACCGATCAGCGCGTGCGACGACGAGGACGGCAGGCCGAAATACCAGGTGACCAGGTTCCAGGTGATCGCACCGACCAGGCCGCCGAGCACGACCGTCAGACCGTCGACCCCCGAGACCTCGGTGCTCTCGATCACCCCGCGGCCGACCGTGTCGGCGACGTTCGTGCCCAGGAACGCGCCCACGAAGTTCATGACGGCAGCCAGCACCAACGCCACGCGGGGCGTCAACGCCCGGGTGGAGACCGAGGTCGCAATGGCGTTCGCCGCGTCGTGGAAGCCGTTGGTGTAGTCGAAGACCAGCGCGATCGCGATCACCGCGACCACCAGCGTGATCTCCACGCGTCAGGACTCCTTGACCGCGATCTGCTCCACCGTGTTGGCGACCTTCTCGAGCGCGTCGATGGCATGCTCCAGCGAGTCGACGACGTCCTTGAGCTTCATCACCTCGAGCGCCTCGTACGTCCCGTCGAACAGCGAGGCCACCAGCCGTCGGTACGACCTGTCGCCGTGGTTCTCCAGGCGGTTGATCTCGATCCAGTACTCGTCGAGGTCCTTCATGGTCCGCAGCCGCGGCATGGCCTCGGCGGTGACGTCGACTCCGCGCTGCAGCACCTGCACCTGGGCGGCGAACTCGGTGGGCAGATCACCGATGTCGTACAGCGAGACGAGGTCGACGGCCTCCTCCATGTGATCCATGACATCGTCGAGGGCCGAGGCGAGTCGGTAGATGTCCTCCCGGTCGAACGGGGTCACGAAGGTGCTGTTGACCCGGCGCACGATCTCGTGAGTGGTCTCGTCGGCCTCGTGCTCGATCTCGCGCATCCGCACCGCGAGGTCGTCGCGATCGACGGTGGGATCGAGCAGCTTGGCCATGAGCGCGGCACCGCCGACCAGATGGTGGGCCTGCTGGGTGAAGAGGTCGTAGAACGACTCCTCCGTGGGCCGGATGCGTAGACGCACGGCAAACTCCAGGTGACGGTGTGGGGGCCGCGCCCATGCTAGGGCGTGCCCCCGGCACCTGACACGTCGACGGGGACTCCCGAGACTGCGGGACGCTCGGTCACACCCCGAGGATCTCGTCCACCCGTTCCTGGGGCAGCGGACCGTCGTGTTCCGACGCCGCGATCATCAGGTTGCTCGTCATCTCGATCTCCGACAGGACGTCCTCGTCGCGGAGGCGCAGGTCCAGTTCTTTCCCCATCGGGCACCTCCTCGGCCACCGGCCGCCGGTGTTGGGCACCAGCGTACGCCGAGCGGATGAGCGCGTACGGCGGAATGGACACAACAGATCGCCCGAACATGGGACGCCACGCCACGTGACACCGGCACATACTCTGCGTGACACCAGCGACCGCTCCGGAGCCACCCACATGCCGACATCCCCCGTTCGTGCCGTACTCGCCACCACGGTGGCCGCCGCCGCGACCCTCGTGCTCGCCGCGAGTGTGTTGATCACTTCACCGGCCCATGCCGGTAGCGACACCCCGCTGCCGTTCCCGACCGACCCGTCGGGCATCGTGCCACCGGGTCCGGTCGGCGCCGAGGTCGACGAGCCTGCGGGGTACCAGGGCCAGTCCTCGTGCGCGAGCAGCCCGCTGCCCGGGACCGCGCGGCTACGCGACCTGGTGCTCGCGACGTACGAGCGGGGGTACGACGGCGGCACCATCCGGGCCTGCGCGAGCGGCGGCGCGTCGGAGCACAAGGACGGCCGCGCCTGGGACTGGATGCTCGACGTGAACGACCGGGGCGACCGCAGAGCCGCCGCCGACTTCCTCGGCTGGCTCACCGCACCCGGGCGCGACGGCACATCGGGCGAGATGGCCAGCCGCCTCGGCGTGATGTACGTGATCTACAACCGCAAGATGTGGTCGAGCTACACCGGGGCGTGGAAGGACTACTCGGGCTACAGCCCGCACACCGACCACATCCACGTCTCGCTGTCGTGGAACGGCGCACGCGGCAACGTCAGCTTCTGGACCGGGCGGACCTGGCCCACCGACTACGGCACCTGTCAGGTGTTCGCTACCAGCCCGGCCATGATCGCCGGGCCGGAGCCACGCACCCGCCCGTGCCCCGATCCGGTCGCGCCGGCCCGGCCGCTGGACCAGCCGCTGGCCTGGTTGGGCTCCACCGGCGACAGCGTACGAATGGCGCAACGGCTGCTCGGCGTGCCGGCCAGCGGCACCTTCGCGCACGAGACCCGTGACCGGGTCCTCGGCTACCAGCGACGGCACGACCTGCCGGTCACCGGCGCGGTGGACCAGGCGACCTGGGGTTCGCTCAAACCGCGCGCTGCGGAACCCACCACGCCGAGCTGGACGCCCGCGCAGGCCGCAGACTGGGCCCGCGACGTGGCCGGCTCACCGCGGCTGCACACCGGCTCCGCCGGCCCCACCGTGACAGCGCTGCAGGCGGCGCTCGGACTGCGCGTGGTCGAGCGGACCGGGTACTTCGGCCGGCGTACCCGGTCCCTGGTCCGCGAGGTCAAGGAGTCGCTCGGGCTCGCCTCCAACGCCGTCGTGACCAAGGCGCTCTGGCAAGCCCTGCCCTGAGCCGCTCGGGGTCGGGGCGGGACGGTCTGGTACCCGACCCCGACGCTCGCCCTGCGGCAGCGACCGGCTCGCCTCGGTGTCCGGGGCACTCCCCATGGCACCTTGTCACTCCCCATGGGTTGCAACCCATGGGCGGTGCGGTTTCCCAGGGGACCCTGGTAAACCGCAGCCGGGGGGCACCGTTGAGCGATGATGGCCGGCGTGCCCGAGCCGATCAGCAGCGCCGCCAACCCACTCGT
The DNA here is from genome assembly GCA_030859165.1 of Actinomycetota bacterium. GTDB lineage: Bacteria > Actinomycetota > Actinomycetes > Propionibacteriales > Nocardioidaceae > JACCXZ01. The sequence goes on along the minus strand of JALZKQ010000064.1, from coordinate 4,725 downwards.
CAAGCGACTGCGGGCGCTGAGAGACCGGCGGGTACGCCGTCGTGAGCAGGCGTTCGTCGTCGAGGGGGTCGCGTCGGTGTGGCAGGCGGTCGACGCGGGAGCGCCGATCGAGGTGCTGGTGGTCTGTGTCGAGCTGCTGGAGGCGTCACCGGCGCTCACGATGGTGCAGCAGCAGGCAGCTCGCGGCACCAGGGTGGTGGAACTGAGCCGGGAGCTGTTCGCCCGCGTCTCGGAGCGGGATGGACCGTCGGGGCTCGCCGCGATCGTCACGTCGTCGACGCTCGCGGCGCCAGACCTGCGGGTCGCACCCGACGGGTTCCTCGTCGCCGCCCACGAGATGTCCAACCCCGGCAACCTCGGCACCGTGATCCGCACTGCGGAGGCACTCGGCGCGGACGGCATGCTGCTGGTCGGCGCCGGCGCGGACCCGTTCGCCCCACAGGCGGTCAAGGCCTCGATGGGGTCGCTCTTCCACCTGCCGATCGCGCTGCTGCCCGACCTCGGGACGTTCTTCGACTGGGCACGGAGCACCGGCGTGCGGACCGTCACCAGCTCCGCGTGGGCCAGTACGGCAGTCGCCGACGCCGACCTGTCCGGCCCGCTCGTCCTGCTGCTCGGCGCCGAACGGACCGGCCTGCCCCCCGCCGCCCTCGAGTCCGGCGACCTCGACGTCGCGATCCCGATGCTCGGACGCGCCACGTCCCTCAACGTCGCGGTCGCAGCGGGCATCTTGATGTACGAGGCGAGTCGGCAGGTCCGGCGTTGACTTCGAGTGCACCTCCTTGCCTAGCGTCCTGCAGGTGAGCACGTCGACGACCGGGCGTACCGAACGCATCGGCTCCCCCACGTACCGCCTGACGACCATCGGCGGCGTCGCCCTCGTCTCGCTGTTCGCTGAACGCCGCGGGCCTCGCGTACCGCGTCGACCTCTGACCGTCACCGCGTGATAGGAAAAGCCGTGCACAGAGCCGACGACGTGATTCCCCTGGGCGAGGCCACCCGCGCGTGGTTCGCCATCTGTCTGCAGACCTTCGGCGGGCCGGCCGGGCAGATCGCGGTCATGCAGCGCGCGCTGGTCGACGAGAAGCGCTGGCTGGGGGAGCGGCGGTTCCTGCACGCCCTCAACTACTGCATGCTGCTGCCGGGCCCGGAGGCGCAGCAGCTCGCGGTCTACACCGGGTGGCTGCTCAACGGAACCCTCGGCGGCCTGATCGCGGGCACGCTGTTCGTGCTGCCGGGGGTGCTCGCCCTGCTGGCGTTGTCAGCGACGTACGTCGGCTTCGGTGAGACCACCGTGGTCAGCGCGCTGTTCGCCGGCCTGGCCCCGGCCGTGCTCGCCATCGTGACGCAGGCGCTGTGGCGGATCCAACGACGAGCACTGACCCACGTGTCGCTGGTCGTGCTGGCGGTGGTGGCATTCGTGGCGCTGACCGTCTTCGCGGTGCCCTTCCCGGTGGTCGTGCTCGGGGCCGGTGTGGCCGGTTGGTCGCTGAACCGCTGGCGTCCCGGGCTCGCCGCGCCCGCCCACCGCGGCGGGGACGGCGACGACACGGCTGCGCTGTTGCACGACGATGCCGTGCACCAGGAGCAGCCGAGCCGCGGCCGGACTCTGCGCATCCTGGCGATCGGCTTGCCGCTCTGGCTGACTCCGGTGGGCCTGGCCGCACTGCTGAGCGGCGGCGAGTCGACGTACACCCAGCAGGGACTGTTCTTCAGTGGCACCGCCCTGGTGACCTTCGGCGGTGCGTACGCCGTGCTCGCCTTCGTCGCAGACCGTGCCGTGGACTCCTACGGCTGGCTGATGCCCGGAGAGATGGCCCGTGGCCTGGCGCTGGCAGAGAGCACACCAGGCCCGCTGATCATGGTGGTGCAGTTCGTGGCGTTCCTGGGTGCCTACCGCGACCCCGGCGCCCTCGACCCCTGGGCCGCCGGCGTCGTCGCCTCCCTGCTGGTGACCTGGGTGACCTTCGTGCCGAGTTTCCTGTTCATCTTCCTCGGTGCCCCGTACGTCGAGCGGTTGCGCGGCAACACGGCGCTGGCCGCAGCCCTCACCGGCATCACCGCCGCGGTCGTCGGCGTGATCGCCAACCTGGCCGTGTTCTTCGCCGTGCACACGCTCTTCACCGGATCGGCGGAGCGGACCTGGGGCCCGGTGGCGCTGCTCGTGCCGCACCTGTCCACGCTGCGCTGGGACGCCGTGTTCATCACCGCAGTGGCGGCGTGGCTGCTGTTCGGGGCTCGTTGGAGCGTGCTGCGGACGCTGGGCGTCTGCGCCCTGCTCGGGCTCGGGCTCGGTCTGCTCAGCTGATCGCCGTGAGTGCTTTGAACCGGCGCAGCCGCAGGCTGTTGGACACGACGAACACCGACGAGAACGCCATGGCGGCGCCGGCGAGCATCGGGTTGAGCAAACCCGCCGCGGCCAGCGGCAGCGCGGCGACGTTGTAGGCGAACGCCCAGAACAGGTTGCCCTTGATGGTGCCCAACGTCCGCCGCGAGAGCCGGATGGCGTCGGCGGCAGCCCGCAGATCCCCGCGGACCAGGGTGAGGTCACTGGCCTCGATGGCGACGTCGGTGCCGGTGCCCATCGCCAGGCCGAGGTCTGCCTGCGCGAGCGCTGCGGCGTCGTTGACGCCGTCGCCGACCATGGCGACGACCTTGCCCTCGCGCTGCAGTCGGACGATCACGTCCACCTTGTCCTTGGGCAGCACCTCGGCCAGCACCGTCTCCGGGCCGGGGTCGATGCCTACCTGCGCAGCGACGGATCGGGCGACCGTGACGTTGTCGCCGGTCAGCAGGATCGGGGTCAGGCCCAGCTCACGAAGCTGCGCGACGGCCTGCGCCGAGGTGGGCTTGACCGCGTCGGCCACCACCAGGACGCCGCGGGCCCGGCCGTCCCAGCCGACTGCCACGGCGGTCCTGCCCTCGGCCTCGGCGGCAGCCATCGCCTGCTCGAGATCGGGGGGCAGGTGCTGCGCCCACTGCGCCAGCAGGCGGGGTCTGCCCACCAGTACGGCGTGCCCGTCGACCAGGCCCTGCACCCCGAGTCCTTCGGCGTTGGCGAACTCCTGCACTGCGGGCAGCGGGCCGACCCGGTCGACGGCACCCTTGGCGATCGCCTGGGCGATGGGGTGCTCGGAAGGGTCCTCCAGCGCGCCGGCCAGCCGTAAGACCTCGTCCGCGTCCTGGCCGGCGGCGGGGACCACCTCGAGGAGGGTCATCTGGCCGGTGGTGACGGTGCCTGTCTTGTCCAGGACGAGTGTGTCGACCCGGCGGGTCGACTCCAGCACCTCCGGGCCCTTGATCAGTATCCCGAGCTGGGCCCCGCGTCCGGTGCCGACCATGAGAGCGGTCGGTGTGGCCAGTCCGAGGGCGCACGGACAGGCGATGATCAGCACGGCAACGGCGGCGGTGAAGGCCGCGGCCAGTCCGGCGCCTGCGCCGACCCAGAAACCCAGGGTGCCCGCGGCCAGCGCGATCACGATGGGTACGAACACGCCCGAGACCCGATCGGCCAGCCGTTGCGCGTCGGCCTTGCCGTTCTGTGCGTCCTCGACCAGCTCGGCCATCTGAGCCAGCTGGGTGTCTGAGCCGACCCGAGACGCGCGGACGACGATCCGTCCTCCGGCGTTGACCGTCGCACCGACCGCCGCGTCCCCCGGTCCGACCTCCACCGGGACGGATTCGCCGGTCAGCATGGAGGCGTCCACCGCGGAGGAGCCTTCCTCGATGACGCCGTCGGTGGCGATCCGCTCGCCGGGGCGCACCACGAACCGGTCGCCGACCACGAGCTGGTCGATGCTGATCCGCTGCTCGCGTCCCTCACGCAGGACTGACACGTCCTTGGCGCCCAGCTCGAGCAGCGCGCGCAGGGCGGCACCGGCACGCCGCTTGGAGCGGGCCTCGAAGTAGCGACCGGCGAGGATGAACGTGGTGACCCCGGAGGCGGCCTCGAGGTAGATGTTCCCTGCCCCGTCGGTGCGCGAGACCGTCAGCTCGAACGGGTGTGTCATCCCCGCCACGCCGGCGGTGCCGAGGAAGAGCGCGTACAGCGACCATCCGAGTGCTGCCAGGGTCCCCATCGAGATCAGCGTGTCCATGGTGGAGGTGCCGTGGCGCAGGTTGGTCCAAGCGGCCCGGTGGAACGGCCAGGCACCCCAGAGCACGACCGGCGCGGCCAAGGTGAGCGACAGCCACTGCCAGTAGGTGAACTGCAGCGCGGGGACCATCGCCATCGCGATCACCGGGGCACTCAAGCCGAGCGACACCAGCAGCCGCTGTCGCAGCGACCGGGTCGGGTCGTCCCCCGCGGCCTCGAGGTCGGCTCCCCCGGGGTCGCCGCCGGAAGGCGCCGGGGTGGGCAGCGTTGCGGTGTAGCCGGCCTTCTCCACTGCCGCGACCAGCTCCTCGGCCGACACGGCGTCGGGGAACTCCACCCGCGCCTTCTCGGTGGCGTAGTTCACGCTGGCGGTGACGCCGGCGATCTTGTTCAGCCGCTTCTCGACCCGGGACGCGCAGGAGGCGCAGGTCATGCCGCCGATCGTGAGTTCAACCTTGCCTGCGCCGGCATCGGTCGGCGCGGTGGGTCGGTTGCTGGTCGAGCTCACTGGTCCACCATCCTCGTGTCGGCGTTCTCCGATAGGGCGTCGATGCACCCCGGGTGCCGCCAGGTCACTGCCCTGCTCGCTTGACGCGGACGACGTCCACGATGAGATCTGCAGGACCTGG
>JALZKQ010000005.1 GCA_030859165.1 Actinomycetota bacterium | reverse complement strand
GCCAGGATCGTCGCCAACGACTCCAGGGCACCGGCCGCGCCGAGGAGGTGGCCGGTCATCGACTTCGTGGAGGTCAGCACGACCTGGTCCGTGACGCCGCCCAGGGCGTTGCGGATCGCGCCGGCCTCAGCCACGTCACCCTGCGGGGTCGACGTCGCGTGGGCGTTGATGTGGCGCACCTCGGCGGGGTGCATGTCCGCCTCCCGGAGCGCAATCTTCATCGCCCGGGTGGCTCCGACTCCGACCGGGTCCGGTTGGGCGATGTCGTGGGAGTCGGCGGTGATGCCGGCGCCGGCCGCCTCGGCGTACACCTTCGCGCCACGACGCTCCGCGTGCTCGGCGGACTCCAGCACGAGTACGGCGGCGCCCTCACCAAGGACGAAGCCGTCGCGGCCCTTGTCCCAGGGACGCGAGGCCATCTCGGGGGCGTCGTTGCGTTTGGACAGCGCCATCATCTGGCCGAAGGCAGCCATCGGCAGCGGATGGATGGCCGCCTCGGTGCCGCCGACCACGACCACGTCGGCGCGGCCGAGCCGGATCATGTCGATGCCCAGGGAGATCGCCTCGTTGCCGGAGGCGCACGCGGAGACGGGGGTGTGCACGCCGGCCCTGGCGCCGATGGCGAGGCCGATGTTGGCCGCCGGCGAGTTCGGCATCAGCATCGGGATCGCCAACGGCGAGACCCGGCGCGGCCCCTTGTCCTTGAGTGAGTCGTAGTTGGAGAGCAGCGTCTGCACGCCGCCGATGCCGGACGCCATCGCGACACCGAGGCGTTCGTGGTCGACCTCGGCATCGTCGGCGGCGAGACCGGAGTCGGCCCAGGCCTCGAGTGCCGCGACGAGGGCGAGCTGGCCCGAGCGGTCCAGCCGCCGTGCCTTGACGCGCTCCAGCACGTCGGTGGGGTCGACGGCGACCTCGGCCGCGATCCGGGTGCCGAGCTGCTCGGCCCACTCGTGCTCGAGCGGGCGTACGCCGGACTGGCCGGCCAGCAGCGCAGCCCATGTCGTGGGCACGTCACCACCGACGGGGGAGGTCGCGCCGAGTCCGGTCACGACGACGCGCGTGGGGCTCATCTTCGTCTTCACCTCGTCTGGTTCGTCCGCGGAGCGTCCGCGTGGATCCTGCTACCTCTGCGTCTCCCGGCCGGATCGGTAGGAGACGCTCCGAGGAGTCCTCGCGCGCCCCCTACCGACATCGAAGGGGTCAGCCGTTCTGGGCGCGCTCGATGAAGGCGACGGCGTCCCCCACGGTCTTGAGGTTCTTCACCTCGTCGTCGGGGATCTTGACGTCGAACTTCTCCTCGGCGGCGACGACGACCTCGACCATCGAGAGGGAGTCGACATCAAGGTCGTCGGTGAACGACTTGTCGAGCTGGACGTCCTCGGCAGGGATGCCGGCGACGTCGTTGACGATCTCGGCGAGCGTCGAGCGGATCTCCTCGGTGGTGGCCATGGGGGCTCCTTCGTGTGGTGGCTACATCGTGCGGGTGGACGGGGTGCTGCGTGGACGCGTCGTCCGGGTGGCGCGCGGGTCACCGGCTGCGGGGACGATGACGGTTCAGGGGATCGTCACCACCTGGGCGGCATAGGCGAGTCCGGCCCCGAAGGCGATGAGCAGTGCCTTGTCACCGGGCTTGACCTGCCCTTCGTCGATCAGCCGGTGCATCGCCAGCGGTACCGAGGCAGCCGAGGTGTTGCCCTGCTCGGCGATGTCGCGGGCGATGACGACCCGCTCGGGCAGCTTGAGGGTACGGGCCATGGCATCGGTGATGCGCATGTTGGCCTGGTGCGGGATGAACGCGTCGAGGTCGTCGACGCTCAGGTCGGCGGCGTCCAGCGCCTGCTGGGCGACCTTGGCCATGGCGAAGGACGCCCACCGAAAGACCGCGCTTCCCTGCATCTGCAGCGCCGGCCACTGCTTGTCGGGCGTGGCGAAGACGTCGTCCCATGCGACGGTCTGACGGATCAGGTCGTACTGCTCGCCGTCGGCGCCCCAGACGACCGGGCTGATGCCCGGCTCTTCGGAGGGTCCGACCACAGCGGCACCGGCCCCGTCGGCGAAGATGAAGGCGGTTCCCCGGTCGACCGGGTTGGTGATGTCGGAGAGCTTCTCCACCCCGATGACGAGGACATGGCGTGCAGACCCGCCCTTCACCATGTCCGCGGCCAACGCGATGCCGTAGCAGAATCCGGCACAGGCGGCGGAGACGTCGAAGGCGGCCGCCGGGGTGGCGCCGAGCTGGTGGCTGATCATGGCGGCTGCGGCGGGAGTCTGCATGAGGTGCGAGACGGTGGCCACCACGACGGCATCGACCTGGTCCGCGCCCACGCCGGCGTGCTCGAGTGCGTCGCCGGCCGCGGCCACCGACATCGAGATCACGGTCTCCTCGGGCCCGGCGATCCGGCGCGAGGTGATTCCCGAGCGGGTCTTGATCCAGTCGTCGCTGGAATCGATCCGGTCCACGATCTCGGAGTTGGGGACCGAACGGATCGGGCGGTACGCGCCGACGCCCAGGATGCGTGCGTTGGTGCTCATGAGCCGGCCTCCGGGTGCAGACGGACGAGCGGTTGGCCGGGTGACACGATGTCGGTGTCCTCCGCGAGCCATTCCACGATACTGCCGCCGTGCGGGGCGACCACCGGGATCTGGTCGCGCAAGCTCGTGACCACGCCGATCTGCTGACCGGCCTGGAGCATCGTGCCTTCCGGGAGTCCGCCGGCGAGGGCGAAGGTGCCCTTGGCAGGGGCGATCACCAGGCGCCACGTGGGCGAGTTCAGCAGGTGGGAGTCCGAGGCGTGCTCGCTCACGAAGCCACGTGCGGCGTCGAGCTGGTCGGGAGTCTTGAGTGCGAACGTCTCGACGCCCTTCATCGCACGCCTGGCGATGCCGGTCAGAGTCCCGGCCGGAGGCATCTCCAGCAGGCCGGTCACGCCGAGGTCGAGCATCGTCTGCATGCACAGGTCCCAACGCACCGGGGTGGCCACCTGGGTGACGAGCCGCTCGAGCACCTCGGGGCCGGAGTGCACGACCTGGCCGTCCCGGTTGGAGATCAGCCGGGTCCGGGAGTCGTGGGTGGAGACGCCGCGGGCGAGCAGGCCGAGGTGCTCGACCGCCGCAGCCATGTGCTCGGTGTGGAACGCGCCGGCCACCGAGAGCGGCATCAACCGTGCCTTGGCCGGGATGTCGCCGGCCAGGCCGGCCAGCTGTCCCGTGGTACCGGCAGCGACGACCTGGCCGGGGCCGTTGTCGTTGGCGGCGGTGAGGCCGTGCCGCCCGAGCGTGGCGAGCACCTCGTCACGGTCCCCCCCGACAACCGCGGTCATCGAGGTCGGGGTCGCCGCCGAGGCCCGGGCCATCGCCCGCCCGCGCTCCCGGACGAGCACCATGGCCTGCTCGGCGGTGATGACACCCACTCCGGCGGCAGCCGTGATCTCGCCGACGCTGTGGCCGCTGGTGGCGCCGATGGCGCTGTACGCGTCGGCGGGGTGCGGGAAGACCGACAGCGCGGCGACGAGGCCGGCCGACACGAGCAGCGGCTGGGCGATGGCGGTGTCGCGGATGGTCTCCTGGTCGGCCTTCGTGCCGTAGTGCGCGAGGTCGATGCCCGCGACGACCGACAACCACTCGAACCGGGCGGCGAAGGTGGGGTCCGCCAGCCAGGGCTCGAGGAATCCAGGTGTCTGGGCGCCCTGACCGGGCGCGACGATGACAAGCACGGGACCAGCCTGCCGGTAGGGTCCGCCCGTCGCGGGACCTGAACGGACGAAAGATGTCCGGAACTTTTGTAGGGTTCCTACAGTGACGGCTGCCCGGCGCCCGAACCGTCACCCCGAACTGTCAATCTGCGGTGCGAGCAGCCGGCCCAAGGTGATGGCCACCCGCAGGGTGTACGCGTCGCGGGGGTCGCTCGGGCACAAGCCGGTCAGCAGCTCGACGCGCCGCAGGCGGTACCGCACGGTGTTGGCGTGCACGATCAGCGCCCTCGCCGAGCGTTCGACCGAGCAGCTGGCATCGACGAACGCCGACGCGGTTTCCAGCAACACCGCGTCGCTGGCCAGCAGGGGCGTGTAGACCGAGGAGACCAGCTGATGGCGGGCGTGCCCGTCGCCGGACAGCGAGCGCTCGGGAAGGAGGTCGTTAGCTGCGACCGGGCGCGGTGCGTGCGGCCATCCCCGAGCCGCACGCAGCCCTGCCACGGCCGCGCGGGCAGAGACGTTGGCGGTGAGCATGTCCTCGACGAGCGGCCCGACCACGACGGGGCCGGTCCCGAAGTGCTCGACGACGGCGGCGCCGGCCTTGTCCGGGTCGTCCACGCCACCGAGCACGACCACGAGCCGGTCCCCCTGAACGGCACACAACGAGTCCATGCCGATGTGCCGGGCGGATCGGCGCACGGCTTCGATCACCGCTTGCGGCCCGCTGTGCGCGCCATCCGGAGCGTGGCCGAGCACGACCGTGACCAGGGACGAGGACTCCCAGCCGAGCGCCGCCGCCCGCGAGCGGACCGCTTCGTCGGCCTCGCCCCGCAGCAGCGAGTCGACGACCAGGGCCTCCAGCCGGGCGTCCCAGGCGCCGCGCATCTCCGCGGCGCGGGCGTACACCTCCGCCGCTGCGAAGGCGACCTCGCGGGAGAAGTACAGGATCGCCGAACGGACGGTGGCCCCGTCGGTCGGACCGAGCAGATCCTCGACCTGCTCCTCGACCACCGAGATCGTCATCCGGACCATGGCGACCGTCTGTTCCAGCGACACGACGCGGGTCAGGGCGGTGGGAGCGATTCCGAAGACGTACCCCGGGGAGGGGTCCTGGTCGCCGCCGGGTTCGCGGTACCACCGCACGAACGCGCTGATGCCGTTCTGTGCGACCACCCCGATCCATGAACGATCGCTGGCCGACAGGTCGCGATACCAGGGCAGCTCCGCCTCCATGCGGGCCAGCGTGGCGGCCGCCAGCGGTCCAACGGCCTTGGCCAGCCGATCCGCGACGCGATCGATGCCGGCCATCACCCCACCCTAGTGGGGTGTCCCGTCGGTGATCGAGCACGTGGGCGATGGGCGACCCGGCACGTCGTCCCAGCCTGCGGTGAACGGATCGTTACGATCAACGGACCACGGGGCGCCTGGAGCCGGGAGGCAGCCGCATGACCGAGCGCACGGGGGTCGAGGACGGTTTCGAGCTGCAGTACGTCGTGGTCCACGGGCACCGCCGTGCGTTCCGCCGGGCAGGGACCGGACCCGCGCTGCTGCTCGTGCACGGCCTGGGATGTGACTCCTCGACTTGGCTTCCAGCGCTGCCTGCCCTCGCCGAGCACTTCACGGTCGTCGCGCCGGACCTGCTGGGCCACGGGGCGTCGGACAAGCCACGTGGCGACTACAGCCTCGGCGGGTACGCCAACGGGATGCGAGACCTGCTCAGCCTGCTCCGCATCGACAAGGCGACCGTGGTCGGGCACAGCTTCGGTGGCGGGGTCGCCTTGCAGTTCGCCTACCAGTTCCCCGAGCGGGCCGAGCGCATCGTCCTGGTCGCCCCCGGGGGGATGGGCTCGGAGGTGTCCGTGCTGCTGCGTGCGCTGACCCTGCCCGGTGCGGGTCTGGCCGTGGCAGCGGCGGGCTTGACGCCGCTGCGACCGTTCGTACGAACCGGGTTGCGGGTCCTGTCCCGCTCCCGCATCGCGCACCTGCGTGACCTCGATGAGGTGGCCGACGTCTACGCGTCGATGTGTGACCCGTCAGCGCGACAGGCCATCCGGCACGCGACCCGGCAGGTCGTCGACTGGCGAGGCCAGGTCGTGACCATGACCGACCGGGCGTACCTCACCCGGCTGATGCCGATGTGCGTGGTCTGGGGCGAGCGGGACCGGGTGATACCGAGCAGACACGCGCGCACGGTCGCGACGTGCGCCCCTGGCGCCGAGGTGCACGTGCTCGAGCGCAGCGGGCACTTCCCGCACAAGGACCATCCGGCACGGTTCGTCCGCACGGTGCTCGACTTCATCGAGTCCACGTCCCCGGCGAGCTACCACCGGGGACGCTGGCGCGGGCTGATGCGTCGTGGGGACGGCCAGCCACTCACCCCGGTCTCCTCGACACCTCCCACCTCCGCCGACGCCACCGCCTGAGCCGCCGCACGGTGTGTGCGCATCGGCCTCGGGGGCCAGGATGGTGGCGTGGACCCCGTCACGACGTTGCACCGCATCGGCTACCTGCTGGAACGTGCGCGTGGTGACACCCGCCGCGTGCAGGCCTACCGCCGAGCGGCCCGGGTGCTCGCCGAGCTCGATCCGGTCGAGGTGGAGCGGCTCAGCCGCACCGGCAAGCTCACCGACCTCGAGCACATCGGGCCCAAGACGGCGGCGGTGGCGCGCGAGGCTCTCGCGGGCGGGTCCAGCTACCTCGCCGAGCTGGAGTCCCAGGCCGAGCCGCTGGCCGCCGGGGGCGCGGACGTACGGGCCGCCCTCATGGGCGACCTGCACCTGCACTCGGACTGGTCCGACGGCGGCAGCCCGATCACGGAGATGGCGCAGGCGGCCCGCCACCTCGGACACGCCTACATCGTGCTGACCGACCACTCGCCGAGGCTCACGGTCGCGAACGGCCTGTCGCCGCAGCGGCTGCGGCGACAGCTCGAGGTCGTAGCGGCGCTCAACGAGTCGATGGCGCCGTTCCGGATCCTCACCGGCATCGAGGTCGACATCCTCGAGGACGGCTCGCTGGACCAGGAGCCGGACCTCCTCGAACAGCTCGACATCGTCGTCGCCAGCGTGCACTCCAAGCTGCGGATGGAACGCGACGCCATGACCCGGCGCATGGTGGTCGCGGTGGCGAACCCCCGCGTCGACGTGCTCGGCCACTGCACCGGGCGACTCGTCGAGGGGGAGCGGGGGATGCGCCCGCAGTCGCAGTTCGACGCCGACCTGGTCTTCACTGCGTGCGCCCGGTTCGGCACCGCGGTGGAGATCAACTCCCGTCCCGAGCGACGTGACCCGCCCGGCGACCTCATCGACCTGGCACTGGAGCGCCACTGCGTGTTCTCCATCGACACCGACGCGCACGCCCCCGGGCAGCTGGAGTTCCAGGCGTACGGGGCCGAGCGCGCCCAGGCCCACGGCGTACCGGTGGACCGGATCGTCAACGCCCAGGACGCCGAGGCACTCCTGGCGTGGTCCGCTGCCCGCCGTGACGCACAGGGTGACGCCACCTGACCCACCGTTGGTGCGGTGCGTCCCCGCAACGATAGGTCCGTCGCAGGGACGCACCGCAACGACACGGGATCGCGGCAACCGCGCCCAAGACTGCGCGACTAGAGTCGAGACCATGCCTGCATCGCACGAGGACGTCGACCTGCTCGTGATCGGCAGTGGAGCGGCCGGTGTGAGCGCCGCCGCTGCGTTCGCCGAGCTTCGCGGTGGCAGCGCGCTGCTCGTCAGTGAGGACGTGGACCCGGCCTACCAGCGTCCGCCGTTGTCCAAGGATCATCTGCGTGGCGAGAGTGACGACGGCGAGCTGTGGATGCAGCGGTCCGACTCCGTCAGGTACCGCCACGGCCAGCGGGTCGTCGGTCTGGACCCGCACGGACGCACCGCCCTGCTCGAAGGTGGGAGCACCGTCGGCTTCGCCACCTGCGTGCTCGCGACCGGCTCCGAGCCGTTGCCGTTCCCGGTGCCCGGTGGGGACCTGCCCGGCCTGTTGAGCCTGCGGTCGCTCGCCGACGCGCGGCGCCTGCGCCGTGTCGCCACTCGCGTCGCCGCTCGGTCCGGGTCGGCGGTCGTCGTGGGCT
>JALZKQ010000077.1 GCA_030859165.1 Actinomycetota bacterium | reverse complement strand
GGTTCGTTCCGGGGATCCCCTGCGACAAGCCGGTTTCGTCGTGATGGCACCCATGACGGTCGATGTTCCGCGGGTGAGCGTCACCGGAGCCTGCCGAGGGATCAGCGCCGTCACGCCAACCCCACCTGTCGCACCCGTACCGTCGATGTGGCAAACGGTGGATGTCGCCGCGACGAAGTCAACCGTTTGCGACATCGACGGTACGCATGGGGCTGCTGTGACTCGGTTGCCCCTCGGACATGACGGAGCCGGTCGCGGCCGACGAGGTGGCCCAGGGCGGCGGCGCTGGCACCCCACAGCGCGACGAGCAGGCAGCGATCCGCTTGGGAGCCGCTCGACCAGCGCCCGGAAGACCCGCCACGGCGCCGTGCGACGGGTCCGGCAGCCGGTCAGGTGTTCGCCGGCGGGTCGGCCCTGTCGCGTGGCGGGTCGACGTCGGCCTCGTCCCGCAGCTGGGCGTCGCGTTCGTCGGCCCGCTTGCCGGCCAGGCGAGGCGCATCCTCGCCGAGGAGCTCGCGCGCGGGACTGCCGTCGGCGTCGACACCCTGCACGGGCCGTTCCACTTCGTCGTCCCCGTGCGCGGACTGGGCGTCACCGGTTCGGTTGGTCATCCTGCGACGCTAGACCTGCTGCATCGTCGCCGCGAGCAGGAACCGTCGGCCAGGACAGCTCGAGCCGGACCGCCCGTCGACGCAGCAGCTGCCCGAAGGCGCTTTGGGCTCGCACGCGAACGCCCAGCCTGCAGACCGGCGCGTCGCGGGGAACACCAGGCGCCCCGGCTGCGCTGCACCGGGTGGCTCTGTCCAGCACGACCACGGGAGCACGATGACCTCGTCCACGCACACCGACCCCGCAGCGCCCGTCAGGAATTCTGCGCCACCCGCCCCAGCGGCGCCCGCGGCCCAGCCCCGTGTCGCGCTGGTCGGGGCGGTGATCGGGACCGCACTGGTCGCCGTGACCTTCGTCAGCGAGGGGTGGGCGCCGGCGGCCCTGTTGCTGCTCGGTGTGGGTCTCGGGTTCGCGCTGTTCCACGCCCGCTTCGGATTCACCTCGGCCTGGCGTCAGCTGGTGGCGGTCGGGCAGGGCAGGGCGCTGCGTGCACACACACTGCTGCTGGGCGCCACCGCCGTCCTCTTTGCGCCTTTCCTCGCCTTGAGTGTCAGCCCCACCGGTGTCGAGGTGACCGGCAACGTCGCGCCGGTCGGCATCGCCCTGCTGCTCGGTGCGACGCTGTTCGGGTTCGGGATGCAGATCGCCGGGTCCTGCGCCTCCGGCACGCTCTACGCCGTCGGCAGCGGTCAGACGTCGATCCTGCTCGCACTGGCCGGCTTCGTCGGCGGCGCGACGGTGGGTGCGGCCCACCTCGGCTGGTGGGATGCGACGCCGTCGGTCGGCGCGGTCGACCTGGTACCACTGTTCGGTGGTGTCGCCGGCGCCTTGACCGTCACGCTGCTGGCCCTCGGTCTAATCGCTGCGCTGAGCGTCGGGATGGCACGCCGTCGCAACCCGCCCCCCGTCGCGCCGGTGGCCACCGCCGCCGGACCCTGGCGGGTCGTACGGGGAGCCTGGCCGCTGTGGGTGGGCGCCCTCGCGCTGGCCGTGCTCAACCTCGGCGTCCTGCTGGTCTCCGGATCCCCCTGGGGGGTCACCACCGCGTTCTCGCTGTGGGGCTCCAAGGCGGCAGGAGCGCTCGGGATCGCCGATCCCGCGACCTGGGACTTCTGGTCCGGAGCACGGGCGGAGGTGCTGGGCGGATCGGTGCTGGCCGAGACCACCGGCCTGACGAACCTCGGGATCATGGTCGGCGCGATGGTTGCCTCCGCCCTGGCCGGCGCGTTCCGGTTGCACCGGCGGGTGCCGGCTCGGCTGGCGCTCGGTGCCGTGGTCGGCGGGCTGCTCATGGGGTACGGCGCGCGGCTGGCGTACGGGTGCAACATCGGTGCCTATCTCGGCGGGATCGCCTCGCTGAGCCTGCACGGGTGGGTCTGGGGTGTCATGGCGCTGCTGGGCACCTGGTTCGGCGTGCGGGCGCGGCCCTGGTTCGGGCTGAGCCGTCCGCGGCCGAGCGACGGCGTCTGCTGACCCGAGCATCCTGCGCGTCGTGGACATCTGCGGCACCGTGGAGCCATGAAGGCTTCAGATGTGCGATGGAACGAGCAGGCGCGGCAGAAGATCCTGCAGGATGCGGATCGCGTGTTGCAGGAGGTGGTGCGCGAGCTGAACGAGGAGATGTCCGGCCAGCCCTGGTCGGAGGTGTACGAGCAGCTCTTCGCGCGGCTGCAGCCCAGGTCCATCGACTTCAAGCCGGGCCCGGACCTGCGTACGTACGCCGAGGCGATCCAGGACGGCACCATCGAGAGTACGTGAGGTCAGGCGTCCATCTGGTCGACGACGCCGCCCCGGGTGGTGAACCACAGGTCACGTGCCGCGGCGATGTCGAGGATCGCGCGAAGTGCGCCCATGCCGGCGGGCCGCCCGAGACGTGAGCGTGCACCGTGACGTCGAGATGCGTGCTGCGTCCCTCGTGCAGCAGTGCCTCGACGACGTGCTCGAAGGTGGCGCTCAGCTCACGCGCCGGCTGGCCGTGGCGCACGTTCAGCGGCAGGTCGTTGACGTCGAGGCCGAACGGCAGCGCGACGATGGTCCCGGCCGGGGTGGACAGCGGGTAGGGCAGGTCGGTGTCGAACACGTCACCGAACCAGCGGAACCCGGCGTCGGCGAGCAGGCTCGCCGTTCGCTCGCTCGGCGTGCAGCGTGGGCTGATCCACCCGGTCGGGCGGCGCCCGGCGGCCGCGGCCAACCCTTCGACGCAGCGGGCGATCTCGGCGCGTTCGGCCGCTGCGTCCGGCGAGGTCACGAGTCGGTCCTGGGACCAGGCGTGCGCGCAGAGCTCGTGACCCGCAGCGGCGACGGCCGCCACGCTCGCCGGAGCCGTCTCGCTGAGGATGCCGCTGACGTGGACCGACGCGCACAGCTCGCGCGCCGCCAGCTCGTCGAGGAGCAGCCAGATCCCGGTCCGGGGGCCGTACGCTGCCCAGGACAGGGCCTGGCGGTCGAGCAGGCCGCCCGGCAGCGGGTTGCCCATAGGCCCGAGCCCCGGCGCGGCTCCCGGTGCCCATTGCTCGTACATGACGCTGAGGGCCACAGCCAGCGGGCGGCCAACCGGCCAGGGCCGCAGCTGCCGGCTCATGGGACTGTCCGCTCGGCCGGCATCTCGACGCCTCAGCCAGCGTCGTTGGAAGCACAGCCGTCGCGTGGGCGGCCAGCGTCATGCCCATGCCATGGACGAGTGACACGGTGGCTCCGGGTACCTGCCGTGCCCTTCGCACAGAACCCGAGGTCCTCCAGCAGGATGAGCAGGCTGATGGTGAAGGCGTCGTAGACGTGGACGGTGTCGACGTCTACGAGCCGAAGCTCTGCCATGTCCAGGGCGCGACGTGCGCTGTCGCTGGCGCGGGTGCGGGTCAGGTCGGGCATCTGGGAGATGTGGCGGTGGTTCTGGGCCTCGCCCGTCCCGAGCAGGTAACACCGGTCGCGTGGGCAGGTCGCGCCCGCTGGGCCGAGGTGACCACGATGGCCCCCCGCCGTCGGTGACCAGGCAGCAGTCGAGCTTGTGCAGCGGGCTGGCGATGACCGGGGAGGAGAGGACCTCATCGACGGTCAGCGGTGCCGGGTAGGGCGCGTCGGGGGTCAGCCGGGCCCACCGCGTGCCGACACCGCGAACTGCGCGAGCTGCTCGCTGGTCGTCCCGTACTCGGCCATGTGGCGCTGGGCGATCATGCCGAAGGCAGTGAGGGGGTGGATCAGACCGTAGGGCTGCTCGTACGGCGACCACTCGGCAATGCTGACCAGCTTGCCCCGATCGCTGCGCTGGGTGCTGCCGTAGACGACGAGCGCGACCTTGCACAGTCCGGCCTCGATGGCCGCCGCCGCGTGGCCGAGGTGACTGACGAAGGCACACCCCCCCGTGGTGGTCGAGTCGACGTAGCGCGGCTGCAGACCGAGGTACTTCCCGAGCGTGAGCGTGGGCATGTAGTAGTAGGACGAGGAGGTGAAGAGGCCGTCGACGTCACCCACCTCGGGGCCGGCATCCGCAGGGCGTGGCTGGCCGCGACCGCGGCAAGTCCGACGGGGGAGCGTCCGTGGGTCTGGAAGGTGTCCACCTCGGCGGCCCCGACGATCGCGGCCCGCGCGCGCAGGCTCATCGGGACGCCGCGGAGCACCCCCACCGCTTCGTCGTCCTGGGGACGCTGCCGATGCAGGACACGGCGCGCGCGCTCGTCGAGCTCGACCGCCTGGTCACGATCCCCGCGGTGGTCGGCGTCGAGCTCGGGACGAGCGTGGCCGGGCGCAACCTGGACGACCCGGACCTGGAGCCGGTGTGGGAGGCTCTCGACCGGGCCGGCCTGGCCGTGGTCCTGCACCCGGACAACGTCGTCGGGGCCGCGCGCACGCGACCACTATCTCCACAACTTCGTCGGCACCCCAGCGACACCACCCCAGCGACACCACCCCAGCGACACCACCCTGGCGGCCGGCTCGCTGATGTTCGGTGGGGTGCTCTCGCGCAACCGGGCGCTGCGGGTGGCGCTGCTGCACGGCGGAGGTTTTCTGCCGTACCAGGTCGGACGCTTCGAGCACGGTTGGCGGGTGCGTCCGGAGCCGAAGGTCCACCCGGACCAGTCGCCGCGCGACCTGCTGTCCCGCTTCTGGTTCGACACGCTCACCCATGACCGGCACTCGCTGGTGTTTCTGCACGAGCGAGTGGATGCCGAGCGGTTGTGCCTGGGGCCGACTATCGGCTCGACATGGGCGACGCCGAGCCGCTCCGCTCGATCGCAGCGACGCTCGGTGACCCCGACAGCATCGAGGCGGTCACGAAGGCCACGCCACGCGAGCTGCTCACCAGGCGGCCGCCCCGCGCCTGATCCGAGCGGTCCCTCCCCGGTGCGGCGTACGGAGAGCTCAGGCCGGTGGCGACAGGGCGGACACCACCAGCTCGGCGAGATGGTCGTACGCGGCCGCGTCGTCCAGCCCCGAGGCGCGCGCGATGTCGCCGGCGTGGATGGCGGTCATCGCCTGGGTGACCACGGCGCTGACGAACCCGGCGTGCACCGGGCGGACGGCGCCCGTGGCGACACCCTCGTCGATGAGCTGTTGCACGCGTCGTGCCGCCACCGAGGTGTTGTGCGCGTAGATCTCGTCGGCCGGGGCGAACGCCGCCAGGTCGGCGAAGAACTGCACCGAGGCGGGCGCGAGTGCAGCGGACACCGCGCGCAGGTAGGCCGCGATCGCGTCGAGACCCTGTCCGCTCGCCGCCACCTCGGCCTCGACCCGCCCGGTGGCGGACGCGAAGAACTGGCGCACCACGCGCACCACGAGTTGCTCCTTGCTGCCGGCGAGTGCGTACAGCGTGGACTTCGAGCAGTGCAGCCGGTGCGCGAGCTCGTCCAGGGTGAACGAGGCGAAGCCGTCCGCCAGGAACACCGCGACCAGCCCGTCGAGCAGACTCGCCTGCCGGGCCGAGGGCGGGGCCTGGGTCATGGAAGCAGACTGTACGCTAGAGCGTCCTCTAGTACAGTGTCTCGTACACATCCCCGTGGTCCCGAGGAGTTTCCATGCCTGCCGACCGCCTGCTGCCCACCCAGGACGCGGCCGACCTGATCGCGCTGACCCGCCAGATCGCCGACGCGGAGCTGGCGCCCCGTGCGGCAGCCGACGAGGCCGACGAGCGGTTCCCGCGCGACGTGTTCACGACCCTCGGCAAGGCCGGGCTGCTCGGGCTCCCGTACCCGGAGGAGCACGGCGGTGGCGGTCAGCCGTACGAGGTCTACCTGCAGGTGCTCGAGGAGCTGGCGGCCCGCTGGGCCAGCGTCGCCGTCGGGGTCAGCGTGCACGGAATGTCCTGCTTCGGTCTGGCGCACGCCGGGACCGACGAACAACGCTCCGCTTGGCTGCCCGAGATGCTCGGGGGCGGACTGCTGGGGGCGTACTGCCTGTCCGAGCCGCACGCCGGCTCGGACCCGGCGGCGATGACGACCCGGGCCGTCCGCGACGGGGACCACTACGTGCTGCGCGGCACCAAGGCGTGGACCACCCACGGTGGGCACGCGGACTTCTACAAGGTCATGGCGCGCACGTCCGAGCACCGCACTCGCGGCATCTCGTGCTTCCTGGTGCCCGCCGACACCGACGGACTGCTCGCCGACCCGCCCGAACGCAAGATGGGGCTCACCGGGTCCCCCACCGCCACCATGCGCCTGGAGGACGTACGGATCCCGGCCGGACGCCTGCTCGGTGCGGAGGGGCAGGGGCTCTCGATCGCGTTGGCCGGGCTGGACGCCGGACGGCTCGGGATCTCCGCGGTCGCCACCGGCCTGGCCCAGGCCGCGCTCGACGACGCCGTCGCCTACGCCCGCGAGCGGGTGACCTTCGGCAGCCCCATCATCGAGCACCAGGGCCTCGGCTTCCTGCTGGCCGACATGGCCGCCGCGGTGGAGTCGGCGCGCGCGACGTACCTCGCCGCCGCCCGGCGCAAGGACGCAGGACTGCCGTACGGCCGCCAGGCCAGCGTCGCCAAGCTGGTGGCGACCGACCACGCCATGAAGGTCACCACCGAGGCGGTGCAGGTCCTGGGCGGGTACGGCTACACCCGCGACTTCCCGCTCGAGCGCTACATGCGCGAGGCCAAGGTCATGCAGATCTTCGAGGGCACCAACCAGATCCAGCGCGTGGTGATCAGCCGGGCGCTGGCCAGGGACGACACGGCCACGACGCACGTGCTGCAGGAGACCCACTGATGCGGCTGACGGACACCGCCGCCCTGGTGACCGGCGGCGCCTCCGGGCTGGGAGCCGCCACCGCGGCTGCACTTGCGGAGGCGGGCGCGACCGTTTTCGCACTCGACCTCCCCGGCGCGTGCGCGCAGGCGGCGCCGGTCGACGACGTGACGTACGTGGTGGCCGACGTGACCGACGTGGTGCAGGTGCAGTCAGCTGTCGACGCAGCCGTCGCATCGGGTCTCCCGCTGCGCACCGTCGTCAACTGCGCGGGAATCGCGCCGGCCATGCGCATCCTGGGACGCAAGGGCCCGCACGACCTCGACCTGTTCGCCCGGGTCGTCACGGTCAACCTGGTGGGCACCTTCCAGGTCATGACGCTCGCCACCGCTGCCGTCGCCGAGACCGGGGCCGACGAGCACGGCCAGCGCGGCGTCGTGGTCAACACCGCCTCCATCGCCGCGTTCGACGGCCAGGTCGGGCAGGCCGCGTACGCCGCGTCGAAGGCGGGTGTCGTCGGCCTCACGCTGCCGGCGGCGCGCGACCTGGCGGCGCACGGCATCCGGGTGTGCACGATCGCGCCGGGCATCGTCGACACCCCGATGCTGGCCACGGTGAGTGAGGACGTCCGCGCCGGGCTCGCGGCCGGGGTGCCGTTCCCGCAGCGCCTGGCGCGCCCCGCGGAGTACGCCCGGCTGGTCTTGATGATCCTCGAGCACGACTACCTCAACGGCGAGACCATCCGGATGGACGGTGCCCTACGGATGGCTCCGCGCTGACCGCCTCCTGGGTCCAGTAGTCATGCTCGACCCGGGCGGATTCCGCCAGCAGGGCCAGGGGTCCGATCTGCTGTGCCCGGGCGGCGACCAGGTCGCCGGGGGAGCGACCGGACAGGACCAGGTCTGCGAGTGCCTCGACGTCTGGGCGCAGCGAGGCTGGGGACGCGGCCACGGCCGCCTCCAGGCAGGAGCCGGCGGCACGGGCCAGCGCGGGGTGTGCCAGCCCCTCGCACGCGGCGACGTCCCAGCACCCGGCCACCGGAGCACACGCCGCTGCCGCGGCCTGCACCGCACGGGGGTCGTCCATGAGCAGCGCCACCGTTGTCGCCAGGCCCGGCCACCAGCGCGCGGGGACCGCGTCGAGGCAGCGCAGCTCGAGAAAGCCACGCAGTCGGGTCGGCGGCAGGAGCGTGGTGAGGTGCAGGTCGAGGTCGGCAAGCACCGGTCTCCGGCCACCGAGGCGGACCCGTCCGGAGGCCCAGTCACCGAACGGCACCCGCACCAGCACCGGCTGCAGGTCAGCCCCGGACCGATCGGTTCCCGCGCGCACGAACATGACCGGCGCCTGCAGCGCGTACTTCGACCACGCGTGCGCCGGGTCGTCGGTGTTGGTCAGCGGACCGCAGCGGGCCCTGTCCAGGTCACTCCAGAGCCGGTGGCGAGTGGAGGACCAGCCGGTGGGCCGACCAGCCAGCATGGGGGAGCAGCCCGAGACCGCGACCAGCACCGGACCCAACCGGTGCGCGTGGGTGACCCGCGCGCTCCACTGCGCCGGGGTACCGGCTTCCAGGTTGACCTGCAGCGACGCGCTCGAGCACATCATCACCGCGCCCGCGCTCGCCTGGCCGGTCGCACGGTAGTGCCGCTCCATCGCGGCGTACCGTGCGCCCGGGGTGACCCGCAGCGGTGGCCGCACCGGGTCCAGGCCCAGCCACGCCAGGCCCAGCCCCTCGCTGCGCAGCGCCTGTCGCACGGTGACGGCATCGCAGCGCAGGGCGTGCACGGCGGCGGCGACGTCCTGGGCAGGGGGCGTGGCCAGCTCGACCTGTCCGCCGGGCTCGAGGGTGATCGCGCTACCACCCGGCAGGGCAGTCAGTTTGCGAAGGACGTCATTGGTCCGGCTCCAGCCGACCCGCGCTGCCGGGCGAGCCAGGTCGACGAGGTGCGACTCGAGCTCGAGCCCGACGACCCCGGGCGCCGCCGCTCGCAGAGCGCTGCCCGCGACGTGGTCGAGCGCTCGTCGTACGTCCAACGGCCGCTGTGGATCGCGCTCGCCGGGTGGGTCCTGGCTCAGCCGGGTGCTCGTCACGCTCGGCACGGCCATGGTCGCCCCCTCCAGGTCCCTCTGCGCCACCCTCGCCTGCGCGCCTCGCCGGTGCAACCGCAGCCGCAAGCCGTCACGCCCGCGGGCTCCGGGCCCGGCTGAGGTCCAGGTAGCGGTGTGGCCGCACGGCGCTGGTGTACGACCCGGCGATCGGGCGCGTCTCGAAGTGCAGGTGGCATCCGTCCGGAGCGCCGTCGTCGGACGCGCGAGCCACCAGGTCGCCGCGTCGGACCCGCTCACCGGGGCCGACGTAGACCCGGCCCGGGTGCCCGATCACGACGTCGACCCCCTTGGTGCGGTTGCGGATTCGGAAGGCCCTGCTGCCGTACGCGGGCCCGAGTGCCCCGGCGGAGGACGGGCGGACGACGACACCGGTGAAGCCGGCGAACAGGCGCACGCCGCACGCCATGTGGATGTCGAGCCCGTGGTGGAATCCCCGGTCGTCGCGGCACCGATCGCTGGGCGGGTAGTAGGGCGCCCGGGTGCAGCCGTAGCCGATCATCTTGCGGTGCCGCCCCGCGTACCAGGGTGAACGGCAGAAGTGCTTGTCCTGGACCCAGAAGGTGCGGCTCCGCTCGTCCAGGGCCGGGACGCCCGTCGCTGCCTGCTCGGCCGGGGCCGCCCGGGACGAGGACGGCGCCACCAGCACGCCCACCACGGTGAGCAGCCCCATCAGAGCGGCCGCCATGCTCGCGACGGTGCGGTGTCCTTGCCTGTGCACGTGGTGCATCGGTCTCCTCCGGTCGGCGCCGACGTCGTCACGCTAGACTCTCCCGCCGGGCTGCGACAGGCTCGCGGGTCAGGGGCGGACCTGGCGCGAGGGGTGGGGGATGGCGAGCGACAACCCGATCGGCGGTTCGGGCGCCGGCGTCGCACCACGCCCGGTGCTGCTGGCTTCTCGCCTGGTACGACTGCTGCTGGCCCTGCTGCTGGTTCGCACTGCGATCAGCCTGGCCCAGCAGGACCTGCTGCTCGGCTACTACCTGGGCCCGATGCGCATCGATCCGGACAGCAGCGAGGGGCAGACCCTGGTGGAGGGCAGCCGGCGCGGATCGACGTCCTTGACCCTGCTGGTCCTCGTGAGCAGCGCTCTGTTGCTGCTGCCCGGCGCGACGATGCTGACGCGAGGGGCCACCTGGGTGCGCGCTGTCACGACGGTTCCGTGCGGCATCGCGGCGCTGGGCCTGCCACTGACGTTCCTGTTCCCGGGGCCGTGGTGGTACCAGTACCTCGCGGCGGCCAACTCGGTGCTGTCGATCGTCGTGCTCACGCTGCTGTACCGCTGGGAGTCCGCCGTGTTCTTCCGCCGGACCAGGCGTCAGCCGACGAGCAGGGGTTCCTGACTCCCTGGGCGCGACACGGGTCAGTTCGTCGAGTTCGGATGCGGATGCTGGGAGTGGGCCGGCTGCACGTTGCGCAGCTCGTCCAGGAACCGACCGGCCCACGAGGCGATGTCGTGCTCGAAGACCTGCTTGCGCATCGCCTTCATGCGGCGGCGGTGCTCTCTCGGATCGGTGTCGAGCGCGGAGGTGATCGCGGACTTGAGGCCGTTGATGTCGTACGGGTTCACCAGGTAGGCCTGGGTCAGCTCCTTGGCCGCACCGGCGAACTCGCTCAGCACGAGGGCGCCGTCGTCGTTGGTCCGGCAGGCGACGTACTCCTTGGCCACGAGGTTCATGCCGTCGCGCAGCGGGGTCACCACCATCACGTCGGCGGCGCTGTACAGCGC
>JALZKQ010000056.1 GCA_030859165.1 Actinomycetota bacterium | reverse complement strand
CCGCCGAGGCGACCGCGGCCCGCGCGGCGTCGTGGTGCCGCCCCGAGCCGGTGACCGCGGCGTACGTGAGGAGTGCGTCAGCGAGCGAGGACACCCCCGACGGGCTCGCGTTGTCCGAGGCGTCGCGCGGCCGGAGCACCAGCTGCTCGGCGTCGGCAGCGGTGTCGTAGAACCCGCCGGACCCATCGGCGAAGACGTCCAGCGCACGGTCCAGCAGTGCTCCGGAGCGCTCCAGCCACACCGGGTCGCCGGTGGCGCCGAGCAGCGCGAGAAACCCGGCCGCGACACAGCCGTGGTCCTCGAGCACACCCCGGTTGTCACCCCGGCGCCCGTCGCGGGAGGTACGCCACAACGTCCCGTCGGCGTCGACGTGCAGCGACCAGAGCAGGTCGCCGGCGCGGACGCCCGCGGACAGCAGGTCCGGTCGCCCGAGCAGCACCCCGGCCTCGACCAGTGCGCTGATCATCAGGCCGTTCCAGGCAGCGACCACCTTGTCGTCCCGAGTGGGCCTCGCACGGTGCTCGCGTGCCTCCAACAGCTGCCCGCGCACCCGCTCCCAGCGCTGCGCGTCGTCGGCGTCGGTGTGCATCTGAAGGGTGGAGAAGCCGTGCTCGAAGGTGCCTGCCTCGGTCACCTCCAGCAGCCGTGCTGCCCAGGCG
This sequence comes from Actinomycetota bacterium, assembly GCA_030859165.1. Lineage (GTDB taxonomy): Bacteria > Actinomycetota > Actinomycetes > Propionibacteriales > Nocardioidaceae > JACCXZ01. The sequence continues at coordinate 19,984 of JALZKQ010000056.1, read as the reverse complement.
CAGTCCTGCTCGCCGAGCACCTCGCGCAGCTGCGCGGGCCGCCACGCGTAGAACGCTCCCTCAACGCTCACCCCGCTGGGATCCAGCGAGTCGGCGTCCAACGCCGAGGCGAATCCTCCCTGCCCGGTCCCCAGCTCGCGGATGCAGAAGTCGGCGGTCTCGGCTACGACCCGTGCGCCCAGCGGATCACCCGTCGCCCGCCACCAGTGCAGGTAGACGCGGGCCAGCTGCGCGTTGTCGTACAGCATCTTCTCGAAGTGCGGAACCACCCAGGACCGGTCGACCGAGTAGCGCGCGAAGCCGCCGGCGAGCTGGTCGTAGACACCACCACGGGCCATCGCCCGGCACGTCGCCGACACCATGGCCAGGGAGCCCGCGTCTTCGGTGCGGGCGTGCTGGCGCAACAGGTGCTCGAGGACCATCGACGGCGGGAACTTGGGGGCTGCGCCGAAACCGCCGACCTGCGCATCGAAACTCTCGGCCAGCCGGTCGACCGCCGCGTCGAGCTCCGGGGCCTGCAAGGGGTCCCCGCCCTCGGCGCCCACCGTTGCCGTGGCCGCCTGCAGACGCTCCACCACCTCGGCCCCGATGCGGGTGACCTCGTCGCGACGGTTCTGCCATGCGTCGACGAGCGCCTGCAGCACCTGGCCGAACGCGGGCATCCCCTGCCTGGGCAGGTCGGGGAAGTACGTGCCGCAGAAGAAGGGTTCCCCCCCGTGCGTCAGCACGCAGGTCATGGGCCAGCCACCCTGGCCGGTCATCGCCTGGGTGGCGGTCATGTAGACCGCGTCGACGTCGGGACGCTCCTCGCGGTCAACCTTGACGTTGACGAAGTTTTCGTTCATGTACGCCGCGGTGCTGGCGTCCTCGAAGGACTCGTGAGCCATCACGTGGCACCAGTGGCAGGCGGCGTACCCGATGCTGAGCAGGACCGGGACGTCGCGGCGCTCCGCCTCGGCGAACGCGTCGGATCCCCACGGCCACCACTCGACGGGGTTGTCCTCGTGCTGCAGCAGGTACGGACTCGTCGAGCCCTCCAGGCGATTGCTCATCGAGCCATCACACCAGGGTTGAGCAGCGGCGGCGACATGGCCGGTCCGCTGCGGGGACAGATCGGGTAGGCAACAGGCATACTGTCGAGCCCCGAAGCCTTCCACGCTTCACACCCCAGGGAGCACCCCATGGCCGACAAGTCGCCTCGACAACACCTGTCCAAGAAGGCCGGCAAGTCTCTGAAGGAGAAGCGCGCCGACAAGCATGCAAAGGCGGACGCGAAGCACAAGACCGTGCCACCCGGCGCGAAGCACTGAGCCTCGGGCCACGACAGCACCGTGCGCGGCACCCGGCCGCGGGCTGCTCCCCGAAGTGAGCCGCGGTCGGGTGCTTGCGTCAGCTGGTCAGAAGCGCAGCCTCCACACCGCCCCGCTCCAGGCCGGGTTGCCACCGAAGCCGGTGCCCGGCGAGACCGAGAACGCGGCCACGACGGCCCGCTGCCCGTTGACCGCGATCCCGGACGGGAACGGCACCGGCAGGTAGCGGCGCTCGCCGCCCGGGACGACCTTCACGACCCGACCCGGGAAGCAGCCCGGGATCTCGTCGAACCCGCAGTTCCCGCCGAACAGCTCGCTGACGTACAGCGTGCCGTTCTCGGCCCGGTCGACACCGGCCACCGAGGTGAAACCACCCCAGGAGCGCAGCAGGTTGCCGTCGCGGTCGAAGCGGTGAACCTTCGCCTCGCCCTTCCTGAACGAGTGCAACTCGCCGACGTAGATGTCGCCGTCGGCGCCCTTGCTGAGCACCGTCGGCACGGCGTCGACCCTCGGACCGTACTCGGGCAGCAGTGCCCAGAGCCGGACCTTGCCCCGGCGCACCGACAGGATCGAGTCACCGGCTGCGTCGGCGACCAGGATCTGGTTCTTGAGCGCGAGAACCGAGTACGGGTTGGACTCGACGCCTTCGCCGTCCGGGTCGTTCTTCTGCTCGAACCGGCTGATGTCGGCGATCACGTAGTTGTTGCCCTTCGCCCCGCGGCCGAGCAGCTTTCCCCACTGCGACCCGGGCGGACCGCCGTTCATGATCGCGACGAAGCCACCCTGGGGCCGGCGCGCTGCGCCGCCCGACGCACCGCCGGCGAAGGAGCCGTCCGGCCCGCTGTTCGACAGCAGGTTCTGCATCACCGGCACGGCCCGTCCGGTGCGACCGTTGAGCACGGTGATCCGGCCGGTGCGGCCGGTGCATCTGCGCCCGTCGCAGCCGTCCGGGTTCTTGGCGCCACGTCCTGCCTCGGCGACGAGAATCTGCCCTCGCGCGAGGATGTCGATCTGGCGAGGGTTGTCCAGGCCGGCGCGGACGACCGTGTACTTCCCGGCCATGACGGCGAGCGGATCGCCGTCGGCCGGACGCGCGGTGGCAGCTCCCCCCGAGGGGAACGTCGCAGCCACCAGGGCGGCGGATGCGGCGACGACGCCGCGACGGACGAGGCGCCCGCGACTCCTGTGCGGGGCTGTTGGGAAAGTGGCTGGCATGTCAGGTACTCCAGGCTCCTGTTGGCTCCGAGACCGCTGACCAGCCTGGCCCCTGCGAGGGGGGCTCGGCCATGACCCGGATGGGCCATCCGCGCCACCCCCCGACGGGCCATGGCCGGGACGCTTCTTCCGCTTGCGCCTGAGATGTCCGACCGAACGGGAGGTCGTACGGTCGGAGACGAGGTACCGAACGCTGCGGACGGAGGACCCCACATGGACGCACGGGCATGGGACGAGCGGTACACCGCGGAGCCGACGCTGTGGGGCGCCGAGCTGAATCCCGTCGTCGCGCCCTTTCTGCGCGAGCTGACCCCCGGAACTGCCGTCGACCTCGCCTGCGGCAACGGCCGACACGCCGCCTGGCTCGCTGACCACGGGTGGCGGTGCACCGGCGTCGACTTCTCCCCGGTCGCGATCGGGCAGGCGAGGACGCGGTCGAGCGCCGCCTCCTGGCAGGTCGGTGACGCTCTGACCTGGCAGCCGGTGGAACCACTCGACCTGGTCCTCGTCGCCTACCTGCACCTTCCCCCGCAGGACATGCGGCGAGTCCTGCGGCGCTGCCTGTCGTGGTTGTCCCCCACGGGCACGCTGGTGCACGTGGGCCATGCGCGGGTCAACATCACCCACGGGGTCGGCGGTCCAAAGGACCCGACGCTGCTGCCGACGGTGGCGAGCATCGCCGACAACCTGGACGACGGCGTCCTCGTGCGCCGGCTCGAGCACGCCGAGCGGGTCACCGAGTACGGCACCGCGATCGACCTGCTGCTGGTGGCCCAGCGGCTGCGCCCGCAGTAGCGCTCAGCGGGGACGCTGAGCGCCGTCTCCGTCGCCCGGCTCGTCCTGCCCGGTGCCCTCGTCGAAGTCGATGCGGCGCAGCCGCTTGTGCATGCTGCGGACGAGGAACCCCGTGGCGACGACCAACGCGGCGATGACGATGAACCCGGACCACCCGGCGACCACGTCGGCGGGCTCGGGTGCCTCCTGCTCGTCAGCGATCGCCACGGTGCCCGTCGTCATGGGCCCGGGCGGGAGGACCCGGTCGACCGGGATCATGCCCGCTCCTTGACCGGTTGCACCGGGACCCGCGCGTCGAGGCGACCAGCCGCGAGGTCGGCGATCACCTGCTGGGCAACAGCATCCGGACCGTTGGGAACCTCACGCAGCCCGGCGAACAGGTCGTCCTCGGGCACCTCGACGTCGACCAGCGACCGTACGAGCTCGTAGTCCTCGGTCGGCCAGGTCTGCTGCTGGACCTCCAGCGGGATCGAGAACCACGCCCCCTCGGGGTCGATCTGGGTCGCATGGGCGATCAGTGCGCGGTCGCGTACGTCGAAGTACTCCGCGCACGGCACCCGGGTGGTGATCCGGGCAGCGTGCTCGGGGTCGGGCTTCCAGTCCCGCAGCCGCTCGAGGTACGGCGACTCGAGACCGCGCGCCTGCATCGCGTCGCTGAGCGCCTGGGTGCGCTCCCGGTGGAAGGAGTGGTGGTAGTAGATCTTCAGCGGCTGCCAGGGCGCACCCCGCTCGGGGAACCGATCGGGGTCACCGGCCGCCTCGAACGCAGCCACGCTGATCTCGTGGCAGCGGACGTGGTCCGGGTGCGGGTAGCCGCCGTTCTCGTCGTACGTCGTCACCACATGGGGGCGAAACGACCGCATCAGCGCAACCAGGACCCGGATGCCCTCCTGCACGGGTACGTCGGCGAAGCAGCCCGGTGGCAGCGGTGGTCTCGGATCGCCCTCGGGCCACCCGGAGTCGACGAAGCCGAGCCAGTCCTGTCGTACACCGAGGATCTCGCGGGCACGGTCCATCTCCTCGCGCCGGACCTCGGTGATGTTGGCCAGGATGTCGGGGCGGTCCATGTTGGGGTTGAGCACCGACCCTCGCTCACCGCCGGTGCAGGTGACGACGTGGACGTCAACGCCTTCGGCCACGTAGCGCGCCGTCGTGGCGGCACCCTTGCTCGACTCGTCGTCCGGGTGCGCGTGCACGTGCATCAGGCGCAACTGCTCAGCCACCGCTCTCCTCGCGTCCTACCTGCCGGACCGCCGCACATCCGGAGCCCACTCGTACCATGGTGACGCAAGGCTCGGCCAGGACAACGCACGACCCCTCCGTACGGGGCCGCGCACCGGGCCTGCATGATGTTTGACCTGCCATCTCAGCGACCTGGAGGTCCTGAATGACCGGTGATCGACCTGCGCCGCCGTCCTCGGACGAGGAGCTCGCGCAGCGGTACGGGCGGCCGCCCACGCAGCGGCGTCGCGTGCTGGTCGCGATCGTCTGCGTGGTTGCAGGGCTCGGGGTCGGGTGGGTCGTCTGGGCGGCCGCGGACAACGCCGATCGGCCGGTCAACGCCGAGCTGCAGTCGTACGAGGTGACCGGCGACACCACCACCGAGGTCACGCTGGTCATGGACCGCAGGGGCAGCAAGGCGCTGGAGTGCGTGGTCTATGCGCAGGCCGCGGACCACAGCACGGTGGGCGAGCTGGTCATCGAGATCCCACCGGGCGATCCCGGCCGGTTGACCATCACCGACACCATCACCACACAGCGCCGCGCCGTCAACGGCGTCCTGCGTGACTGCACCACCGCCGACTGACTCAGCCCCCGCCCCGGGGGTTCCACCTGCCTCCGGTTTACCAGGGGACTATGGTGTATTGCCACTGCCCATGGGTTGCAGCCCATGGGCAGTGCGGTTTACCAGGGGCCCCTGGTAAACCGCACGCAGGACCCGCCCGCGGGTACGGGCGGCTACGGATGGGGAATCGGCATCCTGGGGTCTTCTTGGTAGCCTTGTTCATTCGCCACTTTTCGGCGTACTCACCGTGTGCCCACGTACGAGGAGCAGTGTTCGTGACTCAGCAGCCAACCGCGCAGAACGTCGTCTGGCTCACGCAGGAGGGCTATGAACGCCTCCGGCAGGAGCTGGACCACCTGCGTGGCCCGGCACGTCAGGAGCTCGCCGCGAAGATCGGCGAGGCGCGTGACGAGGGCGATCTGAAGGAGAACGGTGGCTACCACGCCGCCAAGGACGAACAGGGCAAGCAGGAAGCCCGGATCCGTCAGCTGGAGGACATGCTGCGGCGCGCGGAGGTCGGCGAGCCTCCTGCGGACACGGGCATCGTCGAGCAGGGCATGACCGTCACTGTCAGCTTCGGCGCCGGTGACGACGAGACATTCCTGCTCGGGTCACGCGAGCTGCTCGACTTCGACGACTCCGTCGAGCTCGAGGTGTTCTCGCCGCAGTCCCCGCTCGGCGCGGCGATCCTCGGCAAGCAGGCCGGCGACGAGGTGTCCTACGAAGCGCCCAACGGTGCCCAGGTCAGCGTCACGATCCTCGAGGCGAAGCCCTACCGCAGTTGATGGACCTCGCGCAGGAGTCCGTCGAGGAGAACATCGCGGCGGCCGCTCAGCATGCGTACGTCAGCTTCGCCGAGGTCGAGGTCGAGGGCCGAGGGGGCCGAGCGTGGGGCGGATCCACGGATCAGGTGACGGTGAGTTGGTAGCCCGCCTGGCGCAGCGCGGCGACGACGCGCTCGCGGTGAGCCGCCCCCCGCGTCTCGACCTGTAGCGCCACGACGACCTCGTCGACGTGCACGTGCGCCGAGGTCCGCTCGTGCGCGACGTCGAGCACGTTGACCTGCTGCGCGGCGAGCTCACCCAGCATGCGGACCAGCTCACCAGGACGGTCGGGGATGCGCACCCGCAGGGCGAGGTAGCGTCCCGCCGAGGCCAGACCGTGCCGGATCACCTGCATCAGGAGCAGCGGGTCGACGTTGCCACCGGACAGCACCGCTACGATCGGTCCGTCGAAGCGGTGCTCCAGCAGTGCCGCCACCGCGGCCGCACCGGCCGGCTCCACCACCAGCTTGGCCCGCTCTGCCAGCATCAGCAGCGCCCGGCTCAGCGAGTCCTCGCTGACCGTCACCACCGAGTGCAGGTGGGCGACCACGGCGGCGAAGGGCACGGCGCCCGGCCGGGCCACCGCGATGCCGTCGGCCAACGTCGGCGACGGCGTGACCGCGACCGGCTCGCCCGCCTCCAGCGAGCCGGGGTACGCCGCCACCTGGGCGGCCTGGACGCCGATCACCTGGATGTCGGGGCGCACGGCCGCCAGCGCGGTGGCGATACCCGCTGCCAGCCCGCCGCCGCCCATGGACACCAGCACGGTGGCGGCCTGCGGGACCTGCTCGCAGATCTCCAGCCCGACGGTGCCGTGCCCGGCGACGATGTCGGCGTGGTCGAACGGATGGATGAGGACCGCACCGGTCTCCGCGGCGAACGCCTGCGCCGCGACCAGCGCGTCCTCGATGCTGGAGCCGACCAGCCGCACGTCTGCGCCGTACCCGGTGGTGGCGTGCTCCTTGGGGATCGGCGCGCCCTCGGGCATGAAGACGGTGGAGGGGATACCCAGCAGCGACGCTGCTAGCGCCACACCCTGCGCGTGGTTGCTGGCCGAGGCGGCAACCACACCCCGGGCCCGCTCCTGCGCGGACAGCCGGGACAGGCGTACGTAAGCGCCTCTGATCTTGAAGGATCCGGTGCGCTGGAGGTTCTCGCACTTCAACAGCACCGGGGTGCCGGCGTGCTCGCTCAGCGCACGGCTCTCCTTGACCGGAGTCAGGACGGCCACCTCGCGCAGCAGGCCGCGGGCGGCCTCGATGTCGGCCAGCGACACCGAGGCCGGCCGATCGGTCACCGGCATCGCCGGCCACACGTCCTGTCCGCGCACGTCCACGGCGACGACCCTACGACCGCGCTGTCCCACCGCCGGCGGCCGGGACCACGACCTCGTGCACGGTGTGCAGCACCGGCGGCCGTTCGTCGCCGTCGAGCAGGTCCGCGGTCTCCCAGCGCAGCGCGAGCTCGCGGCCGCGCAGCTGGACGGTGGCCAGCATGTTGGAGAACCACGGGCCCTGGCTGATCGACCACTCGAACGGCGGCTCCGGCACCCCCGCACGCCGGGCCAGGAAGCGGGTTGCGGCCACGAAGCCGCGCTTGGCCGTCGCCGCCTGGCCGACCCGGATCATGGGTGGCAGCGGGTTGCGGATCGGCGAGCAGACCGCCTGCAGGATGCGGGTCCGGTCGGGCGTCTGCTCGCTCTGCACCTCGGCGAGGTAGGAGTGGTGGACGTCGCCGGACAGAAACGTCACGGTCGACGGCGTCGAACCCCTGGCGCCGTCGGCGACCTCGGTCACCATCGCGGCGACGTCCCGGAAGGACTGCTGGAAGGCGCCCCAGTGCTCGAGGTCGACAGTTTGGCGGAGCTTCTCCGTGGCGCGGGCGACCCGCCGCCCCCACGCGCCCTCGGCGAGTGCCTCGCTCCACGCCTCCGCCTCGTGCAGGCCCATCGGGAGCAGGAACGGCAGCGACGTCGCGATGAAGAGGTGGTCGACATCGCCGCAGATCTTGCCGGACAGCCAGTCGGCCTCGGCCGGGTCCATCATCTGACGGTTGGTCGGCTGCAGGACCCGTGCGGCTCGGGAGTCCAGAACGATCACCCGAGCGCCCGCGAGATCTCGCGCGTAGCTCCAGCGGTAGCTGTCGGGCTGTGCGTCTGCACGCTCCGCGAACTGGTCGAGCAGCTCGGTGATGTCGTCGGCACCGGACTCGCGCAGCTGCAGGACGTGCTGCCACAGCCGGTCCTGCTCCCGCTCGGAACGTGAGAGGTTCCCGAGGTGCTGGTAGACCCAGTAAGACCCGAGCCCGGCGACGATGCGCCCGTGCCACCACGAGGTCGCCTCCATCTCGCGGCGCCAGTCGTAGGAGGTGTTCCAGTCGTCGCGGATGTCGTGGTCGTCGAAGATCATCGCGCTGGGCAGCGTCGCCAGCAGCCACCGGTTGGCCGGATCGCTCCACGCCAGGCGGTACAGGTGGGCGTACTCCTCGTAGTCCTTGAGCTCCTCGCCCGGCGGCTCGTCGAGGCTGCGCCGGGCGGCGATGAAGTCACGCATCGCCTCTGAGGTCACGTCGGCGTAGACCTGGTCACCGAGGAACAGCACGAGGTCCGGCCACGTCTGGTCGCCGACCTCGGTGTCTGAGGGGGCATCGGCGGTCCGCATCATGCGCAGTGCGAACGCCCGCAGGACGTCGATGCCGTGGCTCTGGTTGGACTCGGCGTCGTGCGGGACGCTGGTCCGGCAGGAGCCGAACACGAAGCGCAGCGGCCGCTGGTCGAGCGTCCGGATCCGGCTCGCGGGCATCGCCGCGCCTTCGCCCTCGGTCGGCGGCCACACCTCGTGGTCGTCGACACGTACCGAGTACTCCTGCGCCGAGCCCGGCTCGAGGCCGTCCACGTCGACCAGCGCATAGTGGTGGCCGTGCGCGCAGAACGTCGGCGTGTGCCAGGATCGCCCGCCGACGTGGACGCTGACGTCGGCGCGGTGAGCGGTCTCGACCCAGATCACGGCGCTGGTGTCGTCGACGTGGCGCAGCAGTGGCCCCAGCACGAGGTGAGTCGGATTGTCGTTGACCATGCGCGCCTGTCTACACCCCCCGGTCTGCGGCGGCACGAGGAAGGCGTTAACTGACCGTCGACCAAGAGCTAGGTCGGCACCGGAGGCAGTGCTCGCGGCGCGCCCTCGGCGCCGCGCGTGGCGAGGTGCTGCACCACCGCGTTGGCGCAGGCCGCGAGCGGCACCGCGACGAGCGCGCCCACGATGCCGGCGACGAGCACGCCGATGGCGATCGCCAGGATGACGGCCAGCGGGTGCAGGCTGACGAAGCGGCCCATGAGGAACGGTTGCAGGAGGTGCGACTCGATCTGCTGCACGAGCACGACGGCACCGAACATGATGAGGGCGGTGATGGGTCCCTGGTCGACGAGCGCCACCAGGCACGCGACGCCGCCGGAGACGAATGCCCCGACCACGGGGACGAACGCTCCGAGAAATACCAGCACGCCGATCGCCAGCACCAGCGGCACGTCGAGGACCCAGGCGGAGAAGGCGATGCCGATCGCGTCCACGAGCGCCACGATGATGGTCGCGCGCACGAAGGCGGTGAGCGAGACCCAGGCAACCCGGCCGGAGCTGTCGACGGGTTCGCGCGCGTCGCGCGGGAACAGGCGGACCGTCCAGCGCCAGATCCGTTCCCCGTCGTACAACAGGAAGATCGTCGCGAACAGGGTGATGAAGAAGCCCGCGAACGCGTGGCCCACGGTGGTGCCCACCGAAGCCACCTGGTCCGCGACGTTGGCGTCCGGGCGGGCTATGGCGTCCTGCAGCTGCCCGATCCCGGTGTCGAGCTGAGCCTGCGAGAGCTGCAGCGGGCCCTCCCTCAACCAGTCCTGTGCCTGTCCCAGACCCTCGTTGACCGACACCCGCAGGTCGTTGAACTGCTGACCGATCTGCGTGCCGACGACGGTCAGCAAACCCCCGACCGCGGCCAGGCCGACCAGCACCACGACCGCCGCGGACAGGCCGCGCGGAAGGCCGACCCGGTCCAGCAGGTCGACGGCAGGCACCGCGAGTGCCGTGACCAGCAGCGCGATGACCAGTGGCACGACGACCGGGCTCAGGTAGCCGATCAGGACATACACCCCGCACGCCGCGGCAGCCAGCAGCAGCAGCCGCCACGACCAGGCGGCGGCGATGTCGACGCCGCGCGGGACCGCGACAGGTCGCACCGCCACCACCGTCTCCGGGCGTGGGGCGACCACGTCGGCCCCCGCCACGGCCAGCGCTGTGCTACCCGTACGGCTGGTTCCGTGCGCCTCGGGCGTCTCGTCGCCCGTCGAGGCGTCCAGGGGCACCGGGTCCGCCAGCACGCCCATCTGGTCGTCGTGACCGTGCTCGGTCACCGATCGCCTGTTCATCGCCCGAAGTGAGTCGGCGATGCGCTGAATGCGTCCCATGTGCCGCGCCCCTGACTGTCGGGTCAGCCGCGCCACGGCGCGCCGCTGGTCATGTGTTCCGGCTCAGGAAGCAAGGTAGCGGCGAAGCAGCCGGTGCGCCGAGTACGGGTGCTCGCCGCGCAGCAGGCCGGCCGCCGCCAGCACGTACGTACGCTCGATCACCACGCGCGGCGATCGGGGCAGCAGCCAGCCGCCGGGCACCGGATCGCCGGTGGCGGTGCGAACCACCCGCTGGCCGGCCGACGGCTCCGCGTGACGCAGGACGCCGCCGGAGCCGACCAGCAGATCGACCTCGCGCAGGTCGGTGCCGTCGCGCTCGACCAGGCGACCGCCCGGACCGAAGATGACGCGTTGGCGTCCCGCGTGCCGCCGCAGGGCCATCTCGAGCGCGAGCCCGGCCAGGCGCTCGTCATCCGCCTGTTCGCGCTCGGTCCCAGGCAGCAGGCCGGGGGAGATGCCGCGGGCCCGCGCGGCCTCGTGCAGTCCGTCGCGCTCCCCGGCGTCGACCAGCCCGGCCTCGGCGCCGCGCTCGATCGTGGTCAGGGCGCTCCATCGCACGCCGAGGTCACCCTCGACGGTGCGAGTCACCGGGGTAGCAGGCACCACCTCACGTGACAGGGCACCCTCCTCCGGATCGAGGTCCACGACCGAGTAGACGTCGGTGGTCGCCCCGCCGACGTCCACCACGACGACGTCGCCGACGCCAGGCTGGGCGGGCCCCAGGCCGCGTGCGAGCAGCTCGACCCCGGTGAGCACGATGTCCGGGGTGGGCCCGCGCACCATGTCGAGGAAGGCAGCCGAGGCGGACAGCCGCTTGCCGCCGATCACGTGCGCCAGGAACGTGTCCCGGATCGCTGCCCGTGCGCCGGCGGGGCTCAGCACCCCGATCTGGGGCACCACGTTGGCGGCGACGACGTGCTCGACACCGGCCTGCGCCAGCAGCACGGCCGCCAGTGGAGCTGCGTCCATGTTGCCCGCTACGACCACCGGAACCTCCCAGTGCACATCGCCCAGCCGCCGGGCGGCGCCGACGAGCACCTCGCCGTTGCCCCCGTCGGTCCCTCCGACCAGCAGCACCACGTCGGGACGGCCGGCCACCAGCTCCTCGATGGCGAACGGCGCGGCAAGTCCCCGGCACCCCACGTGGACCACCGTGCCGCCGCTGGACAGGGCCACCCGTCGGCCGGCCTCGGCAGTGACCAGTTCCTCGTTGCCGACGACGGCTACCCGGAGCCCGCCGCCCGCCGAGGAGCAGGCGCGCACCGGTGTGTGCCGGGCGCCAGGGCAGGCGGTCTCGAGTTGCTCCAGACACGCGCTCCACCCGTCGAGCACGTCGGTGTCGATGGTCGTGGGGTGCGACGCGCAGGCGAGCACCGCTCCAGGGTCAGCCTCGACGTCGACCAGCAGCGCCTTGGTGAACGTCGACCCGAAGTCGACGCACGCCACCCACCCCCTCATCCGCGCATTCTCGGCCACTCGTCCGCGCATTCTCGGGCGGCGAGGGGGTCCCCTGTGCCAAACCTATGGGCATGGGGGACCCCCTCGCTCGTCATCCAAGGTCACGCGCGGATGGCGTCGAACGCCCCCACCAGGTCGGCGACCAGGTCCTCGGCGGACTCGATGCCGACCGACAGCCGGACCAGGTCGCCAGGCACCTCGAGCGGGGAACCCGCGACCGAGGCGTGCGTCATCCGCCCGGGATGCTCGATCAGCGACTCGACCCCACCCAGCGACTCCGCCAGCGTGAACAAGACGGTGTTCGCGACGAGGTCCACCGCCGCCTGCTCCCCCGCCGCGACGCGGAAGGACACCATGCCACCGAAGCGCCGCATCTGCCGGGCGGCTAGCGCGTGACCGGGGTGCTCGACCAGCCCCGGGTAGATCACCGCCGACACCTCGGGTCGGGCAGCGAGCACCTCGACGATCCGTTCGGCGTTGTCGCTGTGGCGCTCCATGCGTACTGCCAAGGTCCTCAGCCCGCGCAGCACCGCCCAGCAGTCGAAGGGGCCGGCGACGGCGCCGACGGCGTTCTGCAGGTACGCCAGGGGCTCGGCGAGCTCCGCCGTACGGGTCACGAGGGCACCGCCGACGACGTCGGAGTGCCCTCCGCAGTACTTGGTGGTGGAGTGCACGACGATGTCCGCACCGAGCGAGATCGGCTGCTGAAGGTACGGCGAGGCGAACGTGTTGTCCACCACGAGCAGCGCGCCGGCGTCGTGGGCGACCCCGGCCAGCGCCGCGATGTCGGCAATGCCGAGCAGCGGGTTCGTCGGCGTCTCGACCCACACGATCTTCGTCTGACCGGCTCGTACGGCGGCGCGGACCGCCGCCACGTCGGCGACCGGGGCGGGGGTGTACGCCAGCCCCCACGGCGCAGCGACCTGGTCGAACAGCCGGTATGTGCCGCCGTAGGCGTCGTCGGGGATCACCACGTGGTCGCCGGGCCGGGTCAGCCCGCGCAGCAGCGTGTCCTCGGCGGCCAGACCACTGGCGAAGGTGAGTCCGCGGGCGCCGCCTTCGAGCGCGGCCAGGCACTCCTCGAGCGCAGTGCGGGTCGGGTTGCCGGTGCGGGAGTACTCGTAGCCCTCGCGCAGCCCGCCGACCCCGTCCTGCTTGTACGTCGAGGTGGCCCAGATGGCCGGCGCCACCGCCCCCGTGCGGGGGTCGGGGTCCTGCCCGGCGTGGATGGCGAGCGTCTCGAATCCGTGCGTCTGGTCGGTCACCTCGCGAGCCTAGCGACCTGCGGAGGGACGGGAACGAACGCGTCGGCCGGACTGTTGTGCCGGGTAGTCATCCAGACCAGGAGGTTGTCCATGCTGTTCGGACGCAACAAGACCACGCTCGTCAGTGCCGACGAGGCGCTGCCCGGTCGCGAGACCCGCCCCTTCGGAGTAGGTGACCGGCACCTGGTGCTGGGTACGCCGATCGAGTCCGACGTGCCCGACGGCTTCGGCGAGGTCGTCGTCGGTCTCGGCTGCTTCTGGGGCGAGGAGAAGACGTTCTGGGAGGTGCCGGGCGTCTGGTCCACATCGGTGGGGTACGCCGGCGGAGCCACGCCGAACCCGACGTACGAAGAGGTCTGCTCCGGTCGCACCGGCCACGCCGAGGTGGTCCGGATGGTGTTCGACCCGTCCATGGTGTCCTTCGAGCAGCTGCTCAAGACGTTCTGGGAGAACCACGACCCGACCCAGGGCATGCGGCAGGGCAACGACCGTGGCACGCAGTACCGCTCGGTGATCTACACGACCACCGACGAGCAACAGACCGCGGCCGAGGCGTCGCGCACCGGCTATCAGAAGGCGCTGTCGGAGCGGGGGTACGGCGAGATCACCACCGTCATCGCGCCTCTGGACACGTACTGGTACGCGGAGGACTACCACCAGCAGTACCTGGCTAAGAACCCGTTCGGCTACTGCCCGCTGCATGCCACGGGCATCGAGTACGCCGGCTGACGGATCGACGCGGCAGTCGGCTACCGCCCCGCGCGCCCGGCGCTCCAGCAGAGGCCGGTGTCGCCTCCCTGCGCCAAGTGCTTCGCCGACACGCGGCCAGAAGGTGCTTCGGGAGCGCAGAGGTGGGACAGTTGAGGCACGCGGGACAGAACTCCCGCCGAATCGGGATCAGGCACCCACAAGGAGCGACACCATGATCGACATCCTCGGTTTCATTGTCTTCGGGCTCGTCGTCGGTGCGGTCGCCCGACTCATCAAGCCCGGCAAGCAGAACCTCAGCATCCTGATGACCCTGCTGCTGGGTCTGGCCGGCTCCGTCATCGGCGGACTCGTGGCCAGCCTTCTCGGTAGCGGTGACATCTTCGAGCTCAACATCATCGGTGCGATCGTGGCGATCGTCGCCGCCGTGCTCCTCATCGGCGTGGCCGAAGGGGTCTCGGGCAGGAGCAAGTCCTCGGCCTGACCGACCGGTGCGGGTTCGGTCCCGCACGCGTCGAGCATTCACACGAACGGGCGTCGAGATCACTCGGCGTCCGTTCGTCATGTCCGGCCCTGCTCGGACCACTCGGACCACTCGGACCACTCGGACCACCAAAGATGGCCCGGACGTGACGTGCCGGTCACGTGCATGACATGAGCGGTTCACCCCCCGAGCGTGGACTCGACGCGTCGTGACCAGAAGCATCAAGCGTTACCCATCCGTGACCTCAAAGGGGTGACCTTTCCACCGACACCGCCGAGGATGTGGCGGACGCCCCTCCGATACCCGTCGAAAACAGGCGGCTCCGGACGAGGAGGCGCGACGTCGCCGAGGGCCGAAACCGACGCTCCGGCTTCACCCGTACGACCCCGTGGTACTCCGGCGCGCCCATGCGCGCCGCGAAATTTCCGCCTGCACACAGGAGAACCGATGTCCCTCAGAGCTCGACAGCTCGTTTCGCGCGCAGCGATCACTACGGCCGTAGCCGGTCTCGTCGCGGCGCCGCTCGTCCCTGCATCCGCAGCCCCCGGCACACCCTCCGCCCTGGCGATGAATCCCGCCGGTAGCGACCTGGTGATCAATGAGGTCTTCCCGAACGGAGGTGGCGCCAGCGGTGTCTACACCCACGACTTCGTCGAGCTCTACAACCCGACGGCCTCCGACATCACCCTCAGCGGACAGACGCTTCAGTACCGCAGCCAGTCCGGCACGGCTTTCGGTCAGGTCGTCCCCCTGACGGGAACCGTCCCGGCCGAGGGCCACTTCCTGGTTCAGGTGGGCAACGCCGGGACCGGGGGCACCGCGATTCCGGTCACCCCGAACCAGACCAGCGGCAGCCCGAGCCTGTCTGCGACCAACGGCACCCTGGCACTCGCTCCGTCCGCCGCGGTCATGCCGTCCACACCGGGTGACCTCGCCGGCAGCCCCGCGGTGATCGATGTCATCGGCTGGGGCAGCCCCTCGTCCTTCGAGACGGCTCCATCGGCCGCTGGCACCAACACCGAAACGCTGAACCGTACGGATGCAGCCGACACCGACGACAACCTCGCCGACTTCGGTCTCGTCGACCCGACGCCCACCAATGCTGCGGGTGACACGCCCCCGCCGCCGCAGGACCCCCCGCCGTCGGGCGAGCCCACTGCGGCCACGATCGCCGAGATCCAGGGGACCGGTGCCTCCAGCCCGCTCGTCGGCGAGGACGTCGTGACTCGAGGCGTCGTCACCGCGGCGTACCCGACCGGCGGTATCGACGGCTTCTACATCCAGACCGAGGGAACGGGCGGCGCACTGGACGAGACCCACGACGCCTCCGACGGGCTGTTCGTGTACGACCCCGGCTTCACCGTCGCGAAGGGCGACCACGTGGAGGTGACCGGCGAGGTCAGCGAGTTCTTCGGCCTGACGCAGGTCGTCCCGGGTGACTCCGGCCGCGTCGCCGTGCTGACCGGGACTCCCGAGCCGGTCCAGCCGGCCACGGTGGCCTTCGCCGGCACCGACACCGAGCGCGAGGTCCTCGAGGGCATGCTGCTCGCGCCGCAGGGCGACCACACGGTGACCAACACCTTCAACTCCGGCAACGCGGCCTTCGGCGAGATCGGCCTCGCGACCGGAGCGATGCCGCTGCGTGCGCCGACCGACGACGCACGTCCGGGCACCCCGGCGTACAACGCGATCGTCGCCGACAACGCCGAGCGACGTGTGCTGCTGGACGACGGGGCCACGATCAACTTCCTGGGCTCCGACGCCAACAAGGACATCCCGCTTCCGTACTTCACCGGCACCGACGCCCAGGTGCGGGTTGGTGCCGACGTCACGTTCACCGACCCGGTGATCCTGAGCTTCGGCTTCGGCTCGTGGCGCTTGCAGCCGACGGCGCAGGTCACCAACGGCGACGTCAACTCCCCCGTCACGTTCGAGCGGACCCGTACCCCTGCTCCCGAGGCCGTCGGCGGCGACCTGACGCTCGCGGCGTTCAACGTGCTCAACTACTTCACCAGCCTGGGCGAGGACGAGCCCGGCTGCGAGTCGTTCGACGACCGCGACGGCAACCCGATCGTCACCGACTTCTGCACCGTGCGTGGCGCGTACACGCCGGAGAGCTTCCAGCGCCAGCAGGCGAAGATCGTCAACGCGATCAACGCCCTCGACGCCGACGTGGTGGCCCTGCAGGAGATCGAGAACTCCGAGCCGTTCACCGGCAATCGCGACGACGCTTTGATCAACCTGGTCATTGCGCTCAACGCGGACGCCGGTCGACGCACCTGGCAGTACGTCCCGTCGCCGAAGGCAGTGCCCGAGGGCGAGGACGTCATCCGTACGGCCTTCATCTTCAAGCGCTTCAATGTGGAGCGGGTCGGGCCGTCGCGGATCCTGCTCGACGACCCGGCGTTCAGCAACGCCCGCCAGCCGCTGGCCCAGGCGTTCCGCCCCCGTGGTGGCGCCGAGGCCGACACCTTCCTGGCCATCGCCAACCACTTCAAGTCCAAGAGCTGTGGCGGCGCAACCGGCGACAACGCGGATGCCCGCGACGGGCAGGCCTGCTTCAACGGCGACCGCACCCGTCAGGCGCAGGCGCTGGTCACTTTCGCCGACACCGTGTCGGGCGACGCCGGCATCGAGAAGATTTTCCTGCTCGGGGACTTCAACTCCTACACCGAGGAGGACCCGCTGCAGGTGTTCGAGCAGGCAGGCTGGACGAACGTCGCCCAGACCCTGACCGACAAGGACACCTACTCCTTCGCAGGGCTGTCCGGCTCGCTCGACCACGTGTTCGCGTCCCCGGAGGCGTTCGGCGAGGTCACCGGCGCCGACATCTGGAACATCAACTCCGGTGAGTCACCCGCCTACGAGTACAGCCGCTTCAACTACAACATCACCAACCTGTACGACGAGAGCCCGTATCGGTCCAGCGACCACGACCCGATCGTGGTCGGCATCGACACCTCCGCCACCACGGAGGTCAACCTGCTCAACATCAACGACTTCCACGGCCGCATCGACAGCAACACGGTGAAGTTCGCCGGCACGATCGAGCAGCTGCGAGAAGAGGGCGGGGAGGACAACACCCTGTTCCTGGCCGCCGGTGACAATATCGGTGCGTCGCTGTTCGCCTCGGCCGTGGCCCAGGACCAGCCGACCATCGACGTGCTCAACGCGCTGGAGATGGACGCGGCGGCGGTGGGCAACCACGAGTTCGACCAGGGGTACGACGACCTGGTCGGCAGGGTCAGCGCGGAGTCGAACTTTCCGCTCCTCGGGGCCAACGTCTACGACATGGACACCGGTGAGCGGGCTCTCGACGCCTTCTCGATCCACGAGGTCGCGGGTCTCAGCGTCGGTGTCATCGGTGTGGTCACCCAGGAGACGCCCACCCTGGTCACGCCGAGCGGGATCGAAGGACTGCAGTTCCGTGACCCGGTGGCCGAGGCCAACCTGGTCGCCCAGCAGATCGAGGACCGGGTCGACGTCATCGTCGTGGAGTACCACGAGGGTGCCTCCGGCTCCGGCACGCTGGAGGAGGAAGTCGCCGACAGCGAGGTCTTCGCCGAGATCGTCAACGAGACCGACGCAAGCGTGGACGCCATATTCAACGGTCACACCAGCCAGCAGTACGCCTTCCAGGCACCCGTCCCGGGTGAGGCCGGCAAGACCCGTCCGGTGCTCCAAGCCGGTGACTACGGCGCGTTCGTCGGTCAGGTCGAGTTGAAGGTCGACAACGAGAGCGGCGAGGTCACCTCCTCCACAGCAGAGAACATCGCCCGCACGACGGTGGCCAACGACGTGCTCATCGCCAGCTACCCCCGGGTGGCCGAGGTGAACGAGATCACGCAGGCGGCGCTGGCAGCAGCAGCCGAGATCGGCAACCAGCCGATCGGCGAGATCGCAAACGACATCACCACGGCGTTCATCGGCGGCAGCTACGGCCCGGACGGGTACGCCGGCGGCGTCCGCGACGACCGGGCCTCGGAGTCCACGCTGGGCAACCTGGTCGCCAGCGCCCTGCGGGACAAGGTCGGCGAGACCCCGGCCGGCGAGGGCGCTCAGATCGGCGTGGTCAACCCCGGTGGTCTGCGCTCGGAGCTGCTGTTCGACGGCAACACCACCAACAACCCCGAGAACGCCGACGGGGTGGTCACGTTCGCCGAGGCCAACGCGGTGCTGCCGTTCACCAACCAGCTCTTCGCGGTCACCCTGACCGGCGCGGAGTTCGTCGATGTGCTGGAGCAGCAGTGGCAGCGCGACGCCCAGGGCAACGTCCCCTCGCGTCCGTACCTGCAGCTGAACCTGTCGGACAACGTGTCGTACACCTTCGACGAAACCATGCCCGAGGGCGAGCGCATCACCTCGGTCATCGTCGACGGTCAGCCACTCGACCCCACGGTTGAGTACAAGGTCGCCACGTTCTCTTTCCTGGCCACCGGCGGCGACAACTTCCGTGCGTTCACCGAAGGCACCGCGCAGGACACCGGACTGGTCGACCGCGACGCCTGGATCGAGTACCTCAGGGAGCAGTCCGACGTGGCGCCCATTGCTGCGTCGTTCGAGCGTCGCAGCGTCCGGGTCGGCGATCAACCGTCCACGGTGGTACCGGGCGAGGACGTCTCCTTCGAAGTGGGCGCGACGGCCGAGAGCAACCGGGGCAGCCTGAACCTGACCTCGCTGGGCAGCCCCGCCAACACGAGCCTGTCGGTCGGGATCGTCGGTGCGGACACGCCCGACGCCGAGCCCGCGCCGGTCGGTGACTTCCCGGTCACCGACGGGGCTGCCGCGGTGACGTTCACCGTCCCAGCCGAAATGGCGGCAGACGAGTACCTGATCGTGATGACTGCGTCCCCGTCCGGCACCGAGGTGGTCTTCCCGGTGACGGTCGAAGGTGGCGAGGAGCCGGGACCGGCTCCGTCCACCACCACGGCCACGGCACCTGTCGCGACCTACGGCAAGGGCGCTCTGGTGCGAGTCCGGGTCGAGTCCGACCCGCAGGCAGGCGGCACCGTGGAGATCCGCAAGACCGGACGCCTGCTGGGCACGGGGACGCTGTTCGACGGGCGGGCCTCGGTACGTCTGGGTGACAGGGCGCTCGAGCCGGGCACGCACACGCTCAACGTGCGCTACCTCGGCAGCGACACCGTCGCCGCGTCGCGGACCACCGTTGACGTTCGGGTGCTCAAGGCGCCCTCGCAGGTCACAGCCGAGGTCACCACGCCGAGGGTGGTCGTGGACCGTACCCGGGCCCAGGTGCGGGTCGGCGTCACTGCTGCGGGCCTGCAGCCCTTCGGCCGGGTCGTCCTGCGCTCCAGCGGCCGGGAGCTCGGTGCGGCCTTCGTCAGGCAGGGGCAGGTCACGCTGCGACTGGAGACGTTCAAGCGCACGGGCGTCAAGACCGTGGTTGTTCGCTACCTCGGCAACGCCCACGTCGAGGCCTCGTCCTCGACGTTCCCGGTCCGGGTCGTGTCCGCCTGATCCGGTGCCGGTGCGGCGACCTGCGGGTTGCACCACCGGCAAGGGCCGTCAGCCGGCCCGTGGTGGCCCCGGCCATCACGGGCCGGTTGCATGCCACCCGCGTGTGGACGTACCACGGCACCTTGTCACTGCCCATGGGCTGCAACCCATGGGCGGTGCGGTTTACCAAGGGACCCTGGTAAACCGCAGCCCCGGATCAGCCGCCGGC
>JALZKQ010000031.1 GCA_030859165.1 Actinomycetota bacterium | reverse complement strand
GCGACGCCCAGGCGTCGACGCTGCACCGGCTGCTCGGCCGGCGCCCCGACAGTCACAGCCGGTTTCGCCACGACCGGCACAACCGGCTGCCGCACGACGTCGTCATCGTCGACGAGCCCTCGATGGTGTCGCTGTCACTGATGGCGAGGCTCCTGGAGGCGGTGCGTCCCGACGCCCGGCTGGTCCTCGTCGGCGACCCCGACCAGCTCGCCTCGGTGGAGGCCGGTGCGGTGCTGGGCGACCTGGTGGCACGATCCGCGCCCGCGTCGGCGACCGTCCCCGACCAGGTGGGCGCGGTCGCCGACGACCTCGATCCGGGGGAGCCTGCCACCGACGCCTTCCGCAACGGGATCGTGCGCCTCACGTCCGTCCATCGCTTCGGCGGCGGCATCGCCGAGCTCGCGGCGGCCGTCAACGCCGAGGAGCCCGACCGGGTCGTCGGCATCCTGCGGTCGCAGCGCACCGACGTCGAGTTCGTGGAGATGGACGCCGGCGAGACGCCCTCACCTCGGCTGCTGGACATGCTGCGCCACGACATCGTCGCCGCGTCGACCGCTCTGAGAGCCGCCGCACGGGTCGGTGACGTGGCAGGGGCGTTGAGCGCTCTGCAACGACACCGGCTGCTGTGTGCGCACCGACGTGGCCCGTACGGCATCGCCCGCTGGTCGGCCGAGATCCAGCGGTGGACCGCCACGACCGACGGCCCGCACACCGCACCCGAGGAGTGGTACGTCGGGCGCCCCCTGCTGGCGACCGCCAACGACTACGAGGTGAACCTGTTCAACGGCGACACCGGGGTCGTGGTCGACCACCCCGACCGTGGTGTCATCGCAGCGTTCGCCCGGGCGGCCGGGCCGCTGCTGATCAGCCCGAACCGGCTGTCCGGTGTCCAGACGGTGCACGCGATGACGGTGCACCGGGCACAGGGCAGCCAGTTCGAGCGGGTGTCGCTGCTGCTGCCGGATCCGGACTCGCCGCTGTTGACCCGCGAGCTCTTCTACACCGCGATCACCCGGGCGCAGCACCACGTCCGTGTCATCGGGTCGGCGCAGGCCGTACGTACCGCAGTCGGGAGGCCGATCGTGCGAGCCAGCGGGCTGGGGCGCCACCGCTCCGCTTGACGGTTTCCCAGGGGACCCTGGTAAACCTCACTGCCCATGGGTTGCAACCCATGGGCAGTGCCAACTTGCCATGGTCCCCTGGTAAACCAGTGACAGTTGGGGCCGCAAGGCCGGGGCTGCCCGGCTCGACGCACCGGCGCGGATCAGGTCGCGAAGACCTGCGAGTCGTCGGCGAAGGCCTTGAACTCCATCGCGTTGCCTGCGGGGTCGTGCAGGAACATCGTCCACTGCTCACCAGGCTGGCCCTGGAACCGTACGTGCGGCTCGATGACGAAGTCGATGCCGGCGGCGCGCAGCCGTTCGGCGAGGGCATGGAACTCGTGTACCTCGAGGATCAGCCCGAAGTGCGGGACCGGCACCTCATGACCGTCGACGGCGTTGTGGACCTGCTCGGCCCGCCGCGGCGCCAGATGGGTGACGAACTGGTGCCCGCGCAGGTTCCAGTCGACCCAGGTGTCCGAGCTACGTCCCTGCTCGCAGCCGATGACGTCTGCGAAGAACGTCCGTGCGGCGTCGAGGTCGTTGACCGGGACGGCCAGGTGGAAGCGGGGCAGGATGTCGCAGTGCGTGCTCAACAAGGATCCTCTCCTCGGGCTCGATGAGTGGCAAGTGTCCCAGTCCGCGCGCAGGGGTCAGCCGCGGGCCGGTACGTTCGGCTGGCTTGCATGCCGTGCTCAGGATGACGGCCGCCGCCGGCCGCGCTTGGACGACTTGTGGGAGACGTCCGCCGACAGCAACTTCGATGCCCGGGTGGCGCTGCCGAACTCGGTCTCGCGCACCATGGCGTCGAGGACTGCCGACTCCTCGCGCAGATCGCTGAGGACATCGGCGGGAGATGCGGCCATCGCCTCGTGCACGGCTGACCGCGCCGACTCGAGGTCGCCGAGGGCGGCACGAGGGTCGCCGAGCACGAGGTTGCGGTTGGCCGATCGCTTGGCCCGTTGTGCCGTCTGGAAGGCCACCTCGGTCGTCACCGCCGGGTTGGCGATCCGGGCGGCGGTCTTGTCACCTGTGACGACGTCGACGTGCAGTGCGATGGTCACGACGTGCTCCTCGAGGGAGCTCATCTCGACGTACCGCAGCTGCAGGCCGGCCACCTCGACCGGTCCGAGCGCCTCGATCCCCGGCACGGCGAAGGTCAGCAGCAGCTTGCGGGTCTCCTCGGCATAGAAGCCGCCGAGCTCGATCAGCAGGCCGTCGGGCGTCATGGCGCTGTCCAGCTCGTTGAGGACCGCGACGGCTTGGACGTGGCGTGACGACGTCACCAGGAGCGAAGCCGCCTGCACGCTCTGGCTCATCAGGTGTTCGACCTCCCCGGCGATCTGCGCGCCGGCGGCGTCGGCGTCCTCGGCGAACAGCTCGTTGCCGCGACCGCCTCGGGCGATGGCCGACAGCAGCGTCTCGTCGTAGCCGAGCCCCATCCCCAGCGCCGACGTGCTCACGCCTTGGCTGGCTGACGTCGAGGCGATGCTCGCGAGGGCGTCGGCGGACGTCTCCCCCCGGTTTGCGTGCCCGTCGCTGATCAGCAGTACCGTGGCGCCGGAGGGCCCGGCGACGCGCCGCGCCTCCTGCAACCCCCGCAGATAGCCGGCCGCGAGGTCGGTCGTACCCCGCGTCGACACGCCGGCGATCGCCTGCTTGACGACCGCCCGGTCGCTGACGACGGCCGCAGGGACCGGCACCTCGGCCCGGTCGTCGAAGGTCACCAGCCCGAAGCGGTCGCCGGGCGCCAGCCGGTCGACCAGCTCGCACAGGGCCAGTTTCGCGTGCTCGATGCGCGGCCCGCTCATGGAACCGCTGCGGTCGAGCACGACCACGAGCGTGCTGGGCTGGCGTGCCGTGCTGCTCGGGGCCGCGGGAGCGCGCAGCTCTATGAGAGCGCAGAGCTCCTCATGGGTATGGATGGTGATCATGTCGATGTCCAGCGACGCGTCGACGTGCATCAGGCCACGCTTTCCTGCACGGCGTAACCCCGAAGGCGGTCCCCGAGTTGCTATGCTGCTCTCAGTATAATGCAATCCGCATACTCTATGCAAGGAGCATCATCATGTCGGCCGCTCGTGAGGAGTCCGACCTGGCCCGGCTGCTGCGAGCGAGGAGACGCGAGCTCGGCCTCAGCCGCAACGACGTGGTCGACGCCTCAGGGCTGTCCTACCCCTACGTTTCCCAGCTGGAGACCGGCTACCGCACGCCGTCGCGCAAGTCTGTGGCGCGGCTGGCCCAGGCGTTGCGGATGGACGCCGACGACCTCGCAGCCGCCATCCCGTACGAGGCTGCCGCCGTGCCCGCGCCGGCCGGGCACCCGCCGGCCGCGGCCGTGGCCTGGCAGCCGAACCCGGCGTACGAGGGGCGCAGCCACAAGCGGCCGACCGGCACCGACGAGACGGCGCGGCTCGTCGCGACGGCGGTCGATGCTCTCGGCCGGCTGCCGGTGTCGGCACGGTTGGCTGCCCTGGCCGACGTGCAGCGACAGGTCGTCGAGCAGGTGGTGCGCGACCGTGGCAACCCGGGAGCCTAGCTCAGGAGGGCGCGGGCCGCACCCGCGACCGACTGTCAGACCCCCCTGGCAGAGTCCGGTGTGTCGGGTCGAGCACATGGGGGAAAGATGAACATCGAGATCACGTGGTTGCGCGCGTACGTCGAGAAGCTCCTGCGGGAGTCCTTCCTCGAGGGCGTCGAGGCCGATGGTGACGGGGACTACCCGTTCCGCTGGGGGACGGCCGCGTGCTGGGTGCGTGTCGATGATCGGCCCTTCGCCCGGGTCGAGGTGTTCGCGCACGTGGTCCACGGTGTGCGACCGTCCGCACGATTGTTGCGCGAGGTCAACGACGCCAACCGCCGGGTGGTGGGTGGTCGGGTGTACGAGTGGGACGGCATGGTCGTGGCCGCACAGAGCATCCACGCCCACGGCCTGCAGGCCGACACGCTCGCCCAGGCGTGCGTGGGTGTGGGCACGGTCGCCGACGACCTCGGTGCCCTGCTGGCGGCGATGTTCGACGGGCAGACGCCCTACCGCCCGGAGCCGGTAGCCTTCGAGCCGCCGTCCTTGGACGCCGAGGGGGCCTGACGTGCCGATCTGTCTGCCGCAGAGCCCCGAGTTCAGCACCCAGAGCGAGCGGCAGGTGTGGCAGCGGCTGCGCGACGGTCTGGGCGACGACGACCTGCTGATCGCCAACCAGCGTGTCGCCGACCGGTTCAAGGACCATGAGATCGACCTCGCCGTGGTGCTTCCCGGCGCCGGTCTCGTCGTGATCGAGGTCAAGGGCTCGCAGGTCAGCTGCACCGACGGCGTCTGGAGGATCCTGCGCAACCGGCGGCACGAGGAGATCCACCCCGTGCGCCAGGTGACGCAAGCCACGTACGCCTTGCGGTCCTACGTCGAGCGCGACCAGCGGTGGGGGAGCCGTCGCCGCATCCGCTGGTGCCACGCGATCGTGCTGCCGTACTCCGAGGTCCACGACGGGTTCGCCCAGCCGGACTGCCCGCGCTGGTCCATCCTCGGCCGCGACGAGATGGACGACCTCGTCCCCAGGCTGCGGGCGATCGGCGAGCAGCAGGAGGCCGGTCACCGGGCCCCCGAGCTCGACGACGTGCACGCCATCGCAGCAATCCTGCGCGGACGTCTCGGTCCGCAACGCGACCTGATCGGAGCCGCCGCCGAGAGGGAGGACGTCGCCGACCGGCTCACCCAGGAGCAGGCTGCGGTGCTCGACGCCATCCGGCTGCTACCGCGGGTCGAGGTGCGCGGCGGGGCCGGCAGCGGCAAGACCTGGCTGGCGGTGGAGCAGGCACGACGGCTGGCGCGCCAAGGCCTGCGTGTCGCGTTGATGTGCTACTCCCGCGGCCTGGCTGCCTACCTCGAGCGGCGGGTCGAGACGTTCGGGCGCAGGGAGACGCCTGCCTACGTCGGCACCTTCCACGGCCTCGGTGTCGCGTGGGGTGCTGCCGAGGGCAGCGACGACGACAGCGACTACTGGGAGCACCGACTGCCGGCGCAGATGGTCCAGCTCGCCCGCGTGCACCGCGAGCAACAGCGCTTCGACGCGATCGTGGTCGACGAGGCGCAGGACTTCGCCGACCTATGGTGGCCGGCGCTCCTGGCCGCGCTGACGGACGAGGACACCGGGCGGCTGTACGCGTTCTCCGACGAGGGCCAGCGGGTGTTCAGCCGCTTCGCGGGGGCGCCGGCACAGATGGTCCCGATCGTGCTCGATCACAACCTGCGCAACACCCGCCAGATCGGTGAGGTCTTCAACCCGCTCACCCCGATGCGGATGCGCCTGCTCGGAGGGGAGGGCCCCGCCGCGAGGCTGGTACCCTGTCGGGCTGCCGACGCGCTGGAGACTGCTGACGACGAGGTCGATCGGCTGCTCGACGACGGCTGGCGTCCCGAGGACGTCGCCCTGCTCGCCACGGGGAGCCGACACGCCGAGCAGAAGGCCCGCCAGGAGCGCGGCCAGGACCACTACTGGGCGTCCTTCTGGGATGCCGAGCAGGTGTTCTACGGCCACGTCCTCGGCTTCAAGGGCCTCGAACGCCGTGCCGTGGTGCTGGCGCTCAACGAGAGCGAGCCGCGTGAGCGCTCCCGCGAGCGGCTTTACGTCGGTCTCTCGCGCGCTCGCGACCAGCTGGTCGTGTGCGGCGACCCGGAGTTCGTCCGAGCGGTCGGTGGCTCCTCGGTGCTGCGGTGGCTGGTCACCGACTGACACCTCGTCCTGGTCGCGGACCACGCCGCGGCGCAGGAATGCACACGCGCCCCGCCGCCACGTCCGTTGTCTCCGGAGCCGCACCGCACCCGGACGACTACGCGCGCCGCGGCCGAGGGCCCGGACTTCCACGTCGAGCAGGCGGTGTGGTCCAACACGTTCGCCGCCCAGCAGGTCATCAATCTGGCTGCCGCGTCCGGGCTGCAGGACGCAGTCACCGAGCGGCTGCTGCGCGCGTACTTCACCGAGGGGCAGGCCGTCGGCGACTCCGAGCGACGCGTGCGGCCGGACGGCTGCGCCAACCTGAGTCCCATCAGGTCAGCTCCGCCACCAGCCCGAGCGACCGTGCGTGCTCCAACGCGTCGGCACTGTCGTCGATCAGCAGCATCGGTACGCCGAGACCGGCCAGCTCGGCAGCGATCTCGCGTACCCGCGTGGCCCGTGTGATCGACGCCGGCAGCACCTCGCGGATGTAGATCGCCCGGATGCGCTCGGAATGGCGACGTGCCACGGCGGCGTATGCGTCTGCGTCCTGCTGGCCGCTGTCACCCACGAGCACCCAACGCAGGTGCGGGTGCTGGTCCATCAGCGCGAGGACCGTCCGGCTCTTGAACGCCACGCTGTCCTCGCGGAACAGCCAGCGCCCACCGGGACCCCAGTCGGTCATGATCAGCGGCCCGGCGGGGAAGCCGTGGTGGGCCAGGAACTGCTCGAGGCTCTCGTGCAGGTTCCAGGCTCCGGTGGACACGTAGAACGTCGGGGCGCGTCCGTCGTCGCCGGCCACCAGCCCGCGGTAGAGGTGCGCGGCGCCGCGGACCGGCTGGCGCTCGTGCTCTGGCACCAACAGCGTGGTCCGGACCGCGTCGATCAGTCGCGTCAACCCGGTGTGGATGACGGTGTCGTCGATGTCGCTGACCAGGCCGACGTGGGCTGCCGGGTCGACGACGAGCAGCCGCCCGGGCTCGGTGCCGCCGGCGACGCAAAAGCCGACGTCGTGCCAGCCGGGAGCCAGGTCGGGCAGGTCGATCCCCGCCTCGACATACCCCTCGCGGCCCGACACCGCCTGCACCGTCCGCCCGGCAACCTCGATCCGTACCGGCTCGTCGGTGACGTCGACGCTCAGGTAGCGAGCGAGGCTGGTCACCAGCACACCCAGGCGGCTGGTGCGCACGGTCTGTTCGCTTCGCCGCAGCACCACGCGGGCCCGGACGTGTCCCCGGGTGGCGGTGCCGTGGCCGACGTACGGGACCGTGGTGATCCGCCACCCGGGTCGTGCGCGCAGGCGGTTGCTGATGAGCTCGCCCACGACCTGCTCGGCCCCGGTGACCCACCCGGCCAGACGTCGGTGCGTAGCCGCACCACGGTGCGATCCGGACACCCTGTTCTCCTCCCGGTCTCAGATGTCGTAGTCGACCACGACCGGGAGGCGTCCGCTGGTCAGGCCCAGCTCAGCCGGCGGCTCAGGCAGGACCCCGGGTCAGCAGGAACCGTGACAGCCCGACCAGGTCGTCGGTGTTCAGGTGGTCGACCCCGTTGTCGGCGAGCACCGACCACAACGCGGCGCGCTCGAGCCCGGGCGCGTCCGGAGTCGCCCAGAAGCGCAGCCGGTAGCCCGCCCCGTGCGCACGACGTACGAGGGTCTGCAGCTTGTCCAGCTCGCCCGCCGGCATCGGTCCCGCGCCGGTCCAGGTGAAGTGGTTCGTCCAGTTGTCGCTCACCAGCGGCATCAGCTCCGGGTCGAGGCCCGATCCGAGGTCGGCGAGGCGACCGTCGTAGCCGGCGTGACGTCGCTGCTGCGCCTGCATGAGAGCCAGCGGCCGGTTGCCGCTGACCACGACCTCCACCGGGCCCGCCACCAGCCGCGGCTCGAACTGCGTGAGCAGGTCGCGGTGCTCGCGCAGCTCCCGGCTGAGCACCCGGTACGTCCGCGGACCGGCGCTCTTGATGTCGACGAGCAGCTGCAGGGAGTCGTCCCAGCCGTCGTACACGTCGCCGCCGTTGGCCGCGACACGGTCCGCGAGCGGGTCCAGGTAAAGCGACTCCAGCGTGCGGTCGGGGTCGACGTCCTCCCGGTCGTGGGCCACCAGCAGCTCACCGCGGACCAGCCAGACGTCGGCCTCGACGCTGGTGAAGCCCTGGCGCAACGCGTCCAGGAGCGGCCGGTCGTGCTCGTAGTCGTTGTGGGCGTGCGCCTGCTCGACCGGCACCACCGTGCCGGCGGTCGGGTCGCGGTAGGCGGTGGGCAGGACCAGGCCGCGCGTCGCCATCAGGTCGCGCAGCACGTCGGGGCGGTCGGTGATCAGGCCGTCGACCCCGAGGTCCATGAAGTACTCCATGGTGTCGCGGTCGTTCACCGTCCACGGGATCACCACCATGCCGGCGTCGTGCGCGTCGTCGACCATCCTGCGTGTCACGTACGGGACGAAGTCGTCGTCGTTGATGGAGCCGCCCTGCGGCATGCCCTGCACGGGTGACAAGGCTTCGGCGCCGAAGCTCGCGACCGCGGCCACCAGGTCGCCGTCGAAGTCGTCGATGTCGATGCCGCCCAGCCAGGGCGACGCGCCCGGCTGCCCGACCTGCAGGAAGTCGTGGTTGGTCAGCGCCACCACCGGCAACCGGGGCTCGACCTGCTGCATGAGCATCAGCGCACTCCAGTCGAAGCTCTGGATGGTCACCTGGTCCAGCAGGCCGGCCGTGCGAACCTCACGCGCCACCACGCGCACGAACTGGCCGCGCGGTGCGGTCTGCTCCGGGGCGCCGGCCTCGACCTTGGTCTCGACGTTGAGCATCACGTCGTCCGCGCCGTACCGCTCGACGAGGTCGAGCACCTCGGAGAGAAGGGCCATCCGGGCTCCCGGCACGGCCTGCTGCAGGGGGTACTGCGGCTTGGTGGTGCTGCCGCAGTCCATCGTGCGCACCTGCGCCAGCGACAGGTCCTTGACGTACTTCCCCACGTACGGGAAGTCCGGGTCGCCGGGCGCCACCGGTGCGGTGTCCCGGCAGGTTGTCGGGCTGACCAGCCGGTCGTGGGTGACGACGGCGTGGCCGTCCTCGGTGATCTGGGTGTCGAGCTCGAGGGTCGTGACACCCAGCCGCAGCGCCTTGGCGAAGGCCGGAATCGTGCTCTCGGTGGTCAGGGCGATGCCGCCGCGATGGGCCTGCAGGTCGAAGCCGGCCTCGTCGACGAGGGCTGCCTGCGCTGGTGCGGTGAGGGGTGCCAGTAGCGGCAGAGTCGCGGCGGCGAGGCCGGCGGCGAGCAGGCCGGCCGGGCGCCGATGCGAGGTTCGAACGGTCATGGGGGACTCCCGGGGAGGAAGGGGAGCGAACCCCTCATATCTGTCTCATCCGGTCGTCGGCCCGGTGAACTC